>DAOWML010000136.1 GCA_030643125.1 Bacteroidales bacterium | reverse complement strand
AAGATTCTGAGTAAAAACTGAACCACTTATTACAAAAAAAAATACCAAGCTAAACAAATACCTCATTGCCACTTTTGTCACAATATTATAATTTAAGATTCTCATTAATAAAAAGACCTTTTTGTCTTAAAAAGGTTTAATGAGATTTTAAAATTCTGAAGTAAAATGAAATTTTATTTTATCGAATTTCTCCTGAGCCATTTGTAAAGAATAAGGTGAATCGGCCATAAATACTTCTCTACCATGTTTATCAATGGCTATAGAGCTAAATTTTCTTTTGCCAAAATCTGCAAGCTGTTCTTTATCGCCAGATTCAATCCAACAGGCTTTATGCATTTGAATTGGTTCGTACTTACATTTAGCACCATATTCATGTTCTAAACGAAATTGGATAACATCAAATTGTAATTGCCCTACGGTTCCAATTATTTTACGGCCATTGAATTTATTAGTGAAAAGTTGGGCAACACCTTCATCCATAAGCTGATCAAGGCCCTTGGCTAATTGTTTATATTTCATTGGATCGGCATTCTCGACATAACGGAACATTTCTGGAGAGAAACTAGGTAATCCTTTAAAATGTATTTCTTCACCTTCGGTTAACGTATCACCAATTTTAAAATTACCGGTATCATGAATACCAACAATGTCGCCCGGGAAAGCTTCTTCAATAATTGATTTCTTTTCGGCCATAAATGCTGTCGGTGATGAAAATTTCATTTTCTTTCCTGCTCTTACATGCAAATAATTAGTGTTTCGTTTAAACGATCCTGAACATATTTTTACAAATGCCAAACGATTACGATGATTAGGGTCCATATTGGCATGAATCTTAAAAATAAACCCTGAGAATTTATTTTCAAATGGATCAATATCTCGTTCTTCCGCAATTACAGATCTTGGAAAGGGTGCTATATCAATAAAGCAATCTAATAATTCCTTAACGCCAAAATTATTTAATGCACTGCCAAAAAATACAGGAGCCAAATCAGCAGATAAATAATCATTGATCTCAAATTTTGGATAAACTTCCGTAATCAGTTCTATTTCCTCACGAAGAATATTAGCATATTTATCTCCGATATATTCTTCCAAAACAGGATTATTTACATTTTTAAATTCGATTGATTCCTCAATTGTCTGTTTAACTTCTCCACTAAATAAGTTAAGTTTTTCTTCGTATAAACTATAAACACCTTTAAATGTTGGTCCATTACTAATTGGCCAACTTAACGGGCGTACATGAATTTTAAGTTCGTTTTCAATATCATCGAGTAATTCAAAAGGGTCTTTACCACTGCGGTCGAGCTTATTGATAAACACCATTACCGGAGTTTTGCGCATTCGGCAAACTTCCATTAGTTTACGAGTTTGTGGCTCTACTCCTTTTGCAGAATCAATGACAATAATAACACTATCAACAGCAGTTAATGTACGGAAAGTATCTTCGGCAAAATCCTGGTGACCAGGTGTATCTAAAATATTAATCTTTTTACCATTATATTCAAAACCCATTACAGACGTAGCTACAGAAATCCCTCTCTGACGCTCAATCTCCATAAAGTCTGAAGTAGCTGTCTTTTTAATTTTATTGCTTTTTACAGCACCTGCAACATGAATTGCTCCACCAAATAATAATAGTTTTTCAGTTAATGTAGTTTTTCCTGCATCGGGGTGACTAACTATTCCAAAAGTTCTTCTGCGTTGTATCTCTTCTTTAAAACCCATATCAATAAAATTTAAAAGCTCCGAAATAATTGATATTTCGAAGCTGCAAAAATATAAAAATGATGGTAAATACTATATAAATTGCTTATTTATATTGCCATATTATCTTGCCGGAACTAAAAGTTTTTAAAATCTTAGCATTGGGAATACGATCTTCGTCAATTTTCATGATATCTTCATCTAAAATAATAAAATCTGCAAACTTCCCCGGTTCAATACTTCCTTTTTCGTTTTCTTCGAAAGCTGCTTTTGCTGCCCAAATAGTCATTGACTTTAATGTTTCTTCTCGAGTTAAAGCATTTTCTTTTTGAAAACCATTTTCAGGATATCCATCTACATCTTTTCTTGAAACACTTGCATAAAATGTTAAAAGTGGATCAATCTTTTCCACAGGGAAATCTGTTCCATTTGGAATCCATCCATTTTGATTTAATAATACCTTATATATATAGGCATTTTTTATTCGCTTCTCTCTCAACCTTTCATCCGCCCAATACATATCCGAAGTACAATGCGTTGATTGTATAGAAGGAATTATATTGAAATCTCCAAATTTATTTACATCATCAGGATGAATTACCTGTGCATGCTCTATTCTCCAACGTTTATCATTAGGGCCTTGTAAATATTCTGAATAAATATCTAACATCAAACGATTAGCTGAATCACCAATTGCATGTGTATTAATTTGATAATTATTTTCGTACGCGATTTTACACATCTTATGATAAAACTCAATAGGTTCGACAATTAATCCATAATTCTCAGGATCATCAGAATATGGTTCAATTAAACAGGCACCACGAGAACCAAGTGCTCCATCAGAAAAAAGTTTTATTGATCGTACATTCAAATAATCTGTTTTATAAATGCCTTTCTTAACAAAGTAATTTATATTTTCTTTGTTGGCTGTAAGCATTGCATAAATGCGTAATTTTATTTCGCCTAAATTTTGAAGAGAATCAATCAGCAATATTTGTTTTTTGTATAAACCTGCATCACATACAGATGTTAAACCTACTTCGAAACAATTCTGTTCGCCTTGTTTTAGTGCTTTAATGGCTGTTTCTTTCTCGGTATCGGGAATAAGTTTATTTATAAATGCCATTGCATTATCAATTAATAATCCTGTTGGTTCTCCATTTTGTAAATAAATTTTACCGCCATCTACCTGAGTTTGCGAGTTAATTCCTGCTAGCTCAAGTGCCTTAGAATTCGCTAATGCCGCATGTCCATCAACTCGCTTTAAATAAACAGGCTTATCAGGAAATAACTCATCAAGTTTTTCTTTGCTTGGAAACTCTTTTATTTCCCAGTCGTTTTGGTCCCAACTACGTCCTAAAACCCATTCTGAATTATATTTATCATCATGCTTTTTTACTATTTCTAATATCTCGTCAAACGATTTTGTTCCGCGCAAATCAGCTTGCAAAAGTGTCATGCAATAACCATAAAAATGACTGTGAGCATCAATAAATCCGGGATACACAAATTTACCCTCTAAGTCCAGTATTTGATTTGATTGATATTTAGATAATATTTCTTCTGAAGTACCAACAGCAGTGAATTTACCATCCTTTACCGCAAAGCTTTCTGCTAATTCAAAATCATTGTTTACTGTATAAACCTTTGCGTTAGTTATTATTAAACTGACTTGTTCCTTTGTATTACAAGAAACTGTTATTATTAAAAATATTGCTAATACACTTAAAATCTTTTTCATCTTTTATAATTTTTATTTTAATCATAAAATTACAAAATACTATAATCAAATAACAAATAATTTAAGAATATCAAAAGATATTATATCTTCAATTATTAGCTTCGTTAAGCACTTCGTGGTTCATAAGCTTTGTGACCCGATATTTATCGGGATTGTGGTTCTAATTTTTTACCACAAATTAACTCAAAGGAAATCATTAATTTAATTATATTTTTGAATAATTTAGGTTAGGTCATTTAATATTAGAACTTAGTGCTTGTTAAAAAATAATCTTTACATCTTGACTCGTTCTTTTGCTTATTTTCTTAACAAACACTTATTTGAAATTTGGTGTTTTATAAAACCCTACGATTTTTATATGACCATCTCATAAAGAAAGAAGCAATAATTAGCATCAATATTGCAAAACTAAAAGTCCATGTAAAGCCAAATAATTCATACAATACAATTCCTATTACAGGTGCAAAAACTCCGCGAATTCCTGTCAGAAAAAGATGAACTGACTGATAGTCCCCAGCTTCTTCATTACTTCCAAAGTATGACGAGCCAATATTCCACGATAGTGTCATTGTAGAAATGAATAAACCATAGAATATTGTTGATATAATAAGGCTTGCATATATTTTTAAATTCCAAATTTCATAAAGTAACGGATCGAACTCAGATATTGCAATAAATAATATGTATCCTGCCATTGCTAAAAACGCGTATATAGTAAATTTTCTTGGATCCATTTTCCCAATTAACCTACCAAAAAATGGTATTATCAAAATAGCAACTATATTATATATGTTCTGATAAAATGCAACACTAGAATAATTTAATATCAGAACTTCATAATAAAAAAGTATTATTACAGCTTTTGTGCTCATGAAAGCAAAACCATAAAACATAAATCCTACTTCGTAATCGAAATATGCTTTGTTGGTTTTTAAAATCTTAAATAATTTTTTTACAGAATCAATTGAAGACGAAATTATTCCGCCTGTAATATTTGGTATTGTTTTTTGAATATAGTCAATATGAGTAAGCATAATAATGCTTATAAAGCCAAGTACTCCCAGCGCAGGCATAATATAAGTAAAAGCATAATTATCAATATCGAGCAACCAACCAAATAAAAAGATAACTAACATTTGCAGGACTTGCCTTATGGATGTTGAGATGCTATACAGTTTCCCAAAATTATCTTTGGAATAAGCGTTTTTCAAAAATAAGTTTATGGCTGGCAATGTAATTGGATAAGATATATAATAACTAAAAAAAATAAACAGGAAAATATAGTGATAAATTGAATTTACAGCATAAATCTCAGGATTTCTAGGAAATAACAACAGTGCCAACATTGGTAAATGTGTTAATAATCCTGCTTTACGTAAAAGCCTTCGTTTATTTTTCGATCTGAATATTAACTCATTAAATACAATAGATAGTAAAAGAACAATAACACTTGATTGAAATAAAAAACTTAACTGATAGCTGGATCCATTTAAACTTTTTACGAATACAAATTCATTTAAGATTAAAGCACCACGTATTAATCCGTCGATAACCGAAAAAGATATATGGAGTTTAAACGATTTTAATTCGCTCTTATTTAAGTTCTTAATAAATCTAAAATTCATGAGTACAAATTAATAATTCATAGACTGGCGAATTTACTTTAAGTTTAACTAACAATTTTATGTGTGAATTGTTAGAATGGTTAAGATTAAAAATGCAGATTGATAAAATGATGTTATTCAGGAAAAATGAATGGAATATCGGAATACTGGAATGATGGTAAATTGAATATTAATATCTTTTGCTGATTTTTATATTTATACAAAGAAACTTTTGATTTTTTGTAATTTTTCAAAGTTTGCAAATACATTTTGGAAAATCATAATTCCAGTAACTAATTACTATATCAAATCATTAACAATATTTAACTCATAAATTAATCTTGAACTTTACTAATTATTCACAAAATATTACCTTTGGATTTTTAATGTCGATATTTATGGATAAAAATAAAAAACAAGCACGTTATCAGCGAATATATAAACAGTTAGAAGAATTACTTCTAAAAACAAGTGATCCGTTTGCACGAATGTCATCAATTATAGCGGTTTTACATCACAAAATGGAATACTTTTTTTGGACAGGATTTTATTTCATAAAAGACGATAAATTAGTTGTAGGACAATACCAGGGACCGGTAGCTTGTCAGGAACTCAAAAAAGATACCGGAGTTTGCTGGGCAGTAATTAATCAGCAAAAGGCTATTATTGTTCCTGATGTTGAAAAATTCCCTGAACATATAGCTTGCGATTCTCGTTCAAAATCAGAAATAGTTTTACCTTTAAAAAATCAGGATAAAAATATTATTGGTGTTTTAGACGTTGATAGTAACGAATATAATCAATTTGACGAAATTGATGAACATGAATTAACTAAAATCCTGGAATTGATATACATGTAATGAAAAGAACAACTCTCTTATTTCTCCTTTTTATAAGTCTTTCACTTAGTTTAAGCGCACAATTAAATATTAACTACTATCTTAATCGTGGTAGAGCACAATTGTATGCCGAAAAATTTAATGATGCAATTGAATCGTTTAATATTGTAATTAGAGTCAAGCCTGAACTCTCAGAACCTTATTTTATGCGCGGTATAGCAAAATATAATTTAATGGATTATATGGGAGCCGAACAAGATTACAATAAAGCCATTGAATATAAGCCTAATCATACTGATGCTTTAAGATACAGAGGTTATACACGAATTAATTTAAAGAAGCATTATTTGGCAATAAATGATTTTAATGATGCAATAAAACTTAATGCTATTGAGCCTGATTTTTATGTAACACGAGGATTTTGTAAAATAAAAATAAATCAATATAATCAAGCCATATCTGATTTTAATAAATCGCTCGAAATAACAAAAAAGAACAAAAGAGCATATTTTTATAGGGGGCTGGCCACTAATATGCTTGAAGATACTTTAGGGGCACTTGCTGATTATGAAAAAGCCCTCAATATTGATCCCGATTATATTGATGTATATATGAACAGGGGAATACTTTATTCAGAGTGGCATAAATTT
>DAOWML010000297.1 GCA_030643125.1 Bacteroidales bacterium | reverse complement strand
ATTGGAAATGTACTAAAAAATGGCATTCCTGTAGCCATTATTGGAAAAGCTAATGTCGGGAAATCCACTTTGCTCAATACCATCCTAAATGAAGAAAAAGCTATTGTTTCGGATATTCCGGGTACAACCCGCGATTTTATCGAAGACACTATCATTATAAAAGGAGTTTCATTCAGATTTATTGATACCGCCGGATTGCGTGAAGCTCAGGATAAAATTGAAACTATAGGAATTGAACGTACATATCAAAAAATAAAACAAGCCAAAATTATTCTTTATGTTTTTGATGTCAGTAAATGTACTTCCGAACGCCTTCATGAAATAGTTAAAGAGTTTAGTGAATATATTAAAGATAAAAGTAAACGTTTTATCCTTATCGGAAATAAAATCGATAAATTGGTTGAAATGCCAAAAGGAGTAAAAGATCTTTTTGAACTGGAGACTATTTTTATTTCAGCAAAACGTAAAGAAAATATTCATGCCATTTCCGAAAGTTTAATGCGATCAATCAACACCGAACTATTAAATAGTACAACGATAATTTCTAATACCAGACATTTAGAAATGCTTACAAAAGTAAACGAAGCCATTATAAATATCGAAAACGGATTACTGAACGAAATCCCTATAGACTTGCTTACAACCGATATTCGTGATGCGCTTCATTATCTTGGAGAGATTACAGGCGAAATCACAACCAATGAAATACTTGGGAATATCTTTGGTAAATTTTGTATCGGAAAGTGAATGAGACTTTTTATTTAGAAGACAAAACCGAACTAAATAAAATTAGTCAAATTCATTCTGACGAACAAGCCAAAGGCAAGAAAGGAAGTATCTATATCATTTTATATCTCTCTAATAAAAAAAATACATCTTTTATTTGGATTTCAAGAAATATGTCGTATATTTGCAGACAAATGTCAAATACTATGTATAAAGAACCAAAAAATAAGACTATAGAAGTTAATGAAGCCATCAGTACTTATGTACGAACAATAAGTCCTGTAAATATGTTTGCACCTTCCAATAAAAATCTTACTTATTCTGATTTTTTATCAAATCGAATGTTAATTATTCAGTCAATACAAAATGGTATTCCTTATTCTTTATTTAAGCATATTAAAGCTAACACTCCATTTACTGAAACTGATTGGGCTGGTTTTTTAAATATTTCAACTAAATCTCTTCAAAGATATAAAATAGAAGAAGATCATATTTTTAAGTCAATTCATTCAGAAAAAATCATTGAGCTGGCAGAAGTTACAAATCTAGGAAAAGAAGTTTTTGATACATCGGAACAATTTTATATCTGGTTAAACTCTACTTCTTTTGCTTTAGGAAACATGAAACCTGTTGAATTATTAAGAAATTCATACGGAAAGGAGATGGTAATAAATGAGCTTAATCGAATAGATCAGGGGATATTTGTATAATGAAGGTTTATAGGTTAGCTCGGAAAAAGCATGCCATTGAATTATCAGGCAAAGGATCTTCCAAATCAGGCAATCGATGGAATTCAAAGGGAGTTGAAATGATATATTGTGCTGAAAGCAGAGCTTTAGCAATGGCTGAGGTATCTGTTCATCTATCGCTTGCTACATTACCGAGCGATTTTGTAATGCTTGAAATTAGCATTCCTGATGTGCTTAGCACAATTATTTTAAAAGAAGAAGATTTACCTGATGAATGGAATATTTTTCCTCATAATATTGCAACACAGAAAATTGGTGATAAATTTATTCAATCAAATCAAGCTTGTATCCTTAAAGTCCCGTCAGCAGTTGTGAAAGGAGACTTTAATTATCTCATTAATCCTTTTCATAATGATTTTAATAAAATCAAAATATCGAAAATGGAGAATTTTCCTTTTGACAGGAGAATATTCAAATAAACTTATTATTGTCTGTTTATTTTAATAAATATTTAATTAGTGTAAGTATGCACAGAATTCCCACTAACTGCCAAGTAATTGATTCCCACCCAACAAATCAATAAAACAATAAATGCTAAAGCAAGAATCCACAAAGCTATAATTGTTTTCTGTTTGTGTCTATATCTAAAATGTATATATAACAAGTAACTCAACCAAGTTAATAAAGCCCATGTTTCTTTTGGGTCCCATGTCCAATAATGCCCCCAGGCTTCTTTTGCCCATAAAGCACCAAACAATAAACCTAAGGTGAGTAATGAAAACCCCATATAAACAAGATTATCAGCCTTATCAAGAAGTTCTAACTTAAAAGTTTTGAATTTAATTAAATAAAGTCCCCATGCCGAAACAACCGATGATACTCCTAACAACGCATAAGATAGCATATAAACAATAACATGAGGAACAAACCACGGGCTTTGCAAAGCCGGCATAAGTGTTTTATCGAAATTTTCAGGATGTAAAATATTTATTATCAGAAATAATATTGAAAACCCCAGACTATAAAATAAAAACCATTTATAATTCCATCTCCGAAAAGTAAGAATACCTACTATTGACAAAAAAACAGCATACCATAATCTGGTTTCTCCAATTGTTCGAAATGGAGGTCTTTCAATTTCTATCCATAAAATAATTACGAAAACAATAATTACTACGGTGCCGGAGAAAGTTAATAAATTACCAATTATTCTGCCATTTTTTATTTTTCGATCAACTAAAATAAATAGCGATCCTATCATCCATAAAGCAATAGTAATAAAAGCAGTATTATCAAAATTTATTATATCCATTAACTTAATTTTTTTAGAGTTTAGCTTTCTTATTCCCAATCCAAAACATATAAAGTGCCCCGACAATCAACATAAATATTCCAAAATAAACAACCGGAATCCAAGGATCTTTAACTAATTCTAAAATACTTATATCCGACCATTTACCCATTTTTTGATTATAATCCAACTGATATATTTTCCATCCGTCAACAGTAACAGGTTTATTTACCTCAATTGTAGCATCAAAAATATCACCTGAAGTTGTATAAATTTTAACTTCCGAAGAATATTTTTTTGGTTCAGGTTCTGCCATTACGAGTATCATTCCATCAGACAATTTTAAAAAGTTTCCACGATATCTAAAACTTCCGCAACTAATCCAACCTTCTTTTACTTCCTTGGTCTTTTTATTTCTAATGATTACATAAGCAGCCGGTGCAGCACCAATATCATATACCGGATGAAATTTATCACCCATGCAAATACCGTATTCAAAAAAGTCGTCAACCTTTATCTCCCAATCCATAATTTCCCCAATATTACCTTTTTCCAGATAAAAAAGTTCTTCATTAAGAATATTACCTGATTTATCATCAATAATAAAAGCTTTTGGAGGATAATCTTCAATATTAAATTCTTTTAGCTTTATTGCAACACCTAAATCTTGAATGGTTTCTCCTTTTTGATTT
>DAOWML010000077.1 GCA_030643125.1 Bacteroidales bacterium | reverse complement strand
TCTCCTGAACCAATAAATTTAATTGGTTTATTTACAACCGAACGAATAGATAAAGCAGCACCACCACGGGTATCACCATCTAACTTAGTAAGCACAACACCGTCGAAATCAAGGCGATCGTTAAATTCTTTAGCTGTATTAACTGCATCCTGACCAGTCATTGAATCGACCACAAACAATGTTTCGTGCGGATCGATAGCTTTGTTTATTGCAGCTATCTCGTTCATCATTTCTTCATCAATAGCCAAACGACCAGCAGTATCGACAATTACCAGATTTTGCCCATCTTTCTTTGCTTGTTTTATCGCATTTTTAGCAATTTTTACAGGGTCTTTACTTCCTTCTTCGCTATAAACCGGAACATTTATCTGTTCTCCTAAAATTTTTAACTGTTCAATAGCAGCAGGACGGTACACATCACATGCAACTAATAATGGATGTTTTTGTTTTTTCGATTTTAAATGATTAGCTAATTTCCCCGCAAACGTTGTTTTACCGGAACCTTGCAGACCGGCAATTAAAACAACCACAGGGTTACCTTTTAAGTTAACATCGGTTGATTGTCCACCCATAAGCTCGACAAGCTCATCATGAACAATTTTAATCATCATTTGCCCCGGGTTAACTGCATTTAACACATTCTCACCAAGTGCTTTTTCTTTAACTGTATCGGTAAAGGATTTAGCTATTTTGTAATTAACGTCAGCATCCAGCAATGCACGACGTACATCTTTTAAAGTTTCAGCAATATTTATTTCTGAAATTCGTCCCTGCCCTTTTAATATTTTAAAGGATTTCTCTAATCGTTCTGATAAATTTTCAAACATATATTTTAATATTTTTACTCTTTACAAAATTAATACTTTACCCAATTCTTTCAAACAAATCTAGTTGTACTACAAAATCCACTTTTAGTGTTTCTTTGAGCCTTGGTGATTTTGTGGCTATAAAAATTCTTGCCACTAAGACACAAACCTGCTTGCCAGCAGGCAAGAACACAAAGTATGCACAAAAATTATAAATTAGCTTATAGAATATATCATTTTAAAAGTATTTTGTCATATAAAAACAAATCTACATTCGGTCAGGAACATTAATTCCCAATAATTCCATTCCTGATTTTATAATTTCACCAAGCTGTTTTGAAAGATATAATCTGAATTCAGAAATACTTTTATCATCTTCGCCCAAAATAGGATGATCGTGATAAAACTGATTAAATTCTTTTGCCAGATCATATATATAGTTTGCAATTTGTGCCGGGCTATAATCATTAGCCGCTTCTTTTAACACTTCGGGATAACTATAAATTAGCTTAATAAGTTGCAATTCTTTGTTTGATATTTTTATTTTTGAATTAATCTCAATTGGCAACTCTATCCCTCTATCATTTGCTTTCCTTATTATAGATTGAATTCTGGCATAAGTGTATTGAATAAAAGGTCCTGTATTACCATTAAAATCGATTGATTCTTTTGGATCAAATGTCATGGTTTTTTTAGGATCGACTTTTAATATAAAATATTTCAAGGCTCCCAAACCAATTGTTTCTATTATTTGTTTTTTTTCAGAATCAGAATATCCCTCTAGTTTCCCTAACTCACGCGACATTTCTTCTGCAGTCGAGGTCATTTCGTCTAATAAATCATCGGCATCAACAACAGTACCTTCGCGCGATTTCATTTTACCTTCCGGTAACTCAACCATTCCATAAGACAAATGATGTAAGTATTCAGACCAGCTAAATCCTAATTTACCCAATATAATTTTAAGTACCTGAAAATGATAATTTTGCTCATTTCCAACAACATATATAGCTTCATCAGCATTATAATCTGTAAAACGTTGATGTGCCGTACCTAAATCCTGAGTCATATAAACAGAAGTTCCATCAGAACGCAACAAGATTTTCTGATCAAGTCCTTCCTTAGTTAAATCGACCCAAATAGAACCATCTTCTTTTTTAACGAAAACTCCTTTTTCTAATCCTTCAAGAACCAATTCTTTACCCAGCTTATAAGTATCTGATTCGAAATATACTTTATCAAAATCTACTCCCAGGTTTTTATATGTAACATCAAAACCTTCGAGTACCCATTGATTCATTTCTTTCCAGAGAGATATTACTTCGGAATCTTTTGACTCCCATTTACGAAGCATTTCCTGTGCCTCCAAAATCAAAAGTGCATTCTTCTTGGCATTTTCTTCCGACTGACCCTTAGCAACTAAGTCATTGATTTCCTTTTTATATTCCTGGTCAAATTTTACGTAATAATCTCCAACTAATTTATCCCCTTTTTTTTCCTTGCTTGGTTTTTCTCCTTTTCCCCATTTTTGATATGCCAGCATAGATTTGCAAATATGTATGCCTCTATCGTTTACAAGGTTAACCTTATATACCTTATCTCCCTGTGTTTCCAGAATTTTGGCAACAGAATATCCCAATAAATTATTTCTGATATGACCTAAATGAAGTGGTTTATTAGTATTCGGAGATGAATATTCAATTAAAATAGTTTTTGGGTTTTCCTTGTTCTTAATAAATCCGTAATTATCATCTTGTACTACGGTGTTTAAATACAAAATCCAAAAACTTTTATTAATAGATAGATTTAAAAATCCTTTAATTACATTAAACTCACTAATTTGCTCAACATTATCTTTTAAATATTCTCCCAATTCACTGGCAGTTTGTTCAGGTGGTTTTTTCGATATTCGCAACAATGAAAAAACAACTAAAGTAAAATCACCATCAAAATCTTTTCTTGTTTTCTGAATCTGAATTAATTTCTCATCAGGTGTTTGTTCATATAATTTCCCAACAGCATTTAAAACAGCTTTTTTCAACATTAACTCAATATCCATGATATAAAATAACCCTTATATTTTAGTGTTGTATTACCTGAAAATTCAGCGCACAAAGGTAAGCTCAAATTATACATAATACAAATTTATTAGGCAGACTTCTGATGTTTTACTTACTAACTCTGTCAGGGGTTTAAAACCCTGACAGAGTCGCAAAACCAGTACAATAAAAAAGACCTGGCCAAAGCCAGGTCTAAACTACCCTTCATAATTGGGAAAATATGAATACGAAGGACAGGAAAGTATTTTTAATCCTCCTTCACAAGGCTTTACCTTAGATTCAATTTCATTTATTTAACCATAAGCCAAAATTTATCATCTAGCATCCAATCTTCGATAGTGTTTCTGTCTACATCATCGTTAATTTTCCAGAAATCATCATTAAGCATCCAATCTTCAATTAAATTTAATTCTTCAACTGTATTATCTAAATCACTTTTAGAAAGAATCCATTCTGATTCCTCCAGCATCCAGTTTTCAATTTCTTTGTCGTTTTCATAAATTTTCTCATTAAATACAATCATTACCTTATAATTGAAACTTGATGAGTTAATATCCAGATAATTTTTATTGGACATCCAATTTTCTGAATCTTTATCTAAAATTATTGAGCCTGATGTATTATTTGTAAGTAGCTTGCCTACTACAGCAGCATTATCACTTACATTTACCGAAGAGATTACATTTTGGGAATACAAACTGCCATAAAAAGTTATTAAAAGTAATAAGGCAGCTAAAGTTTTTAATGTGAGAAGTAAATTTTTCATATCGCAGCCTCCAGCGTATTTTATTTATTTGTTCATTAATATGACGAACGAGAGAGATTTGTGTTACAATTTTAATCGATATAAAGACGCGAAAAATAACCTTGTGCTGCGTAAATAAATGTTATAATGAAAAATAGTAGCAAATCTTATAAAAATCAAAAATATACAGTGAAGGATGTTTAGATAGTAAATTCTTTATAAATACATTACCAAGTATATTGTAGAATAATTTAAAAAGCCACGCTAACTTTATTTTTTTAATAAATTGAACGTACTTAATTAATTTTATGGTATAAGTTAAGGATTGTAATTTAGGATAGTTTTTAACAAGGTATTTTAAGTTTTTTACTGATTGATTCGTTTTACTAATAAATTGCCCGGCATCTTCCAATCCATCATGAAGTAAAGGGTTATCTATGTGATAAATTTCTATAGTTTGTTTTTGTAACTCTAATCCTAACAGAGTATCCTCGTGACCATAATTTAGAATTTCCTCATCAAATTTAATTTGTTGGAAAACATCTTTTTTAATTAAAAAATTAAACGAGGAAAAGGATTTAAACGGTTTTTTAATTCTTTTATCAATAGTTCTATATTCCCTTTTTATTCCATAATACCAACGAAAATATAATTTATGATTCTGTGGTTTTTTGTTTTCATATACCAAACCACCACAAACTACTTCCCTGTTATTCTTAATACAATCTACGTAATTAATAATAAATTTATTATTAATAACTTTTGCATCGCAATCGATAAATAACAAATAATCGAAATTAGCCAGGGAAGCCAAATGATTTCTAATTTTAGACCTACCGATATTTTTTATTAGCCTCTCATATTTTACATTTTTTAGTGCAGATAGTTTACTGTTTTCTAAGTTCTCACTTTCAGATGCATCATCAACAATAATTATTTCTGTTTTAACAGAAACTACTTCCATCTGTTTATACAAATCGTGAACTAAATCCGTTATATTATTGTTAAATACAGGTATTAATATGGAAATCATATTGATAATTTATCAATGGATATCAAAGAAAAACAAATTATAGATATATTTGTCCTTTCTTAAACGTTCAAAATCTAAAAATATGAAATTTAAGTACATTTTAATCATTCTTTTATCAACATTATTTATAACAAAGGGATTTTCTCAATCGTACAAGATTAATATTAAAATAAATGATTTAAAAAATACTAAAATTTACCTGGGATATTACTATGGTGATAAAACTTATGTAAAAGACACCATTAAGCTTGATGACAACGGGAAAGGCTCTTTTCGTGGAGATAGTTTACTAAACCAGGGAGTTTATATCATTGTTTTACCATCAAAAAATTATTTTGATATTTTGGTTGGAGAAGATCAGGAATTTTCTATTGAAACATCAACAGATAATTTAATTAAGAATTTAAAAATAAAAGGATCAGAAGAAAATTCAGCATTCAAAGAGTTCCAGCAATACATGATTGATAAAAACGCTGAATCAAGTAAAATTCAAAACAGATTAAAAGTACTGGATGAAAACTCGGATTCGACACAAATACTAAAAGATCAACTTAAAGGATTATCTGCTGAAGTAAAAGATTATTGGAATATAACAATATCAGAAAATGAAGGAACTCTTTTGGGCGTTATTATACAAGCAATGAAAAATCCGGAAATTCCGGAAATTGAAATTCCAGATTCTATTCAAAACAAAGATTCAGTAAGATGGTTTCATTCATATAATTACAACCGCCAGCATTACCTGGATAATATCGATTTTTCAGATAAAAGATTTTTAAGAACTCCTATTTTTCATAATAAACTGGAAACATTCTTTACAAAAGTATTAATTCAGAATCCTGATACACTTAACAGATATATTGATATTGTTGCCACACAAGCAGAAACCGATGAAGAAATGTTTCAATATATTATCAGGTATTTTATAAATACATTTCAAAAAAGCAATATAATGGGAATGGATAAAGTATTCGTTCACGTTGCGGAAACATATTATTTATCGGGCAAAGTTGACTGGTTAGATGATGAAACCACACAAAAACTAAAAGAACAGGTTGCAAAATTGCGTTTCAACTTAGTTGGAAATATAGCCCAGGACCTTAAGATGGAGACTTTAACAGAAGGATATGCCCGTTTACAAGAAATAAATTCTAAATTTATTTTGGTCTATTTCTATGAGCCTCATTGTGGCCACTGTAAAAAAGTTACTCCTAAAGTACACGAATTATACCAGGAATTTAGCAGGGATGAATTTGATGTATTTGCCGTGTATACCCAAGGCGATAAAGAAGAATGGTCTGAATATATCCACAAAAATGGTTTTGATGACTGGAATAATGTTTGGGATCCTTATAATCTTACAAATTTCAGGTTCTTTTATAATATCTACAGCACCCCAACGATTTACTTGCTTGATGAAAACAAGAAGATAATTGCAAAAAGAATTGGCCATGAAACGTTAAAAAATATACTAGAAATTGAACTGGGGAAAAAAGATATAGCTGAAGAAATTGAAAAAGAGCGCAATTAGCCTTGCTATTACTCGCTTTTACTTCTTATATAAATGGTTCTACTGTTTTATTTTAATTTAAATGATTAAATGCATAAATGATCAAATATTATTTTCTGTACAATGAATTTTTTCCCGACAGCTATCGGGATTTGTCATTACTTACCTGCCGTTGGCTGGTTTTTGTTATTTCGTTTTATCATTCAATCATTTTATCATTCAATCATTTTATCATTTATGCATTTATATATTACCCAATATTACCCATTAAATTCTTGGTAGTATCATATTAATTTTTATCGTCGCTTGAATCACGTATTATAACCGAGAAAATAAATAATACAATTACAGAGGCTACAAATATTATAAACAGTGATGTAAATATCTTTCGCATTACATCTTCAAGAGATATTATTTCCCAAATTCCTAAAAGAGAAATAACTGTAATTAATAAAACAAAAGTTATTAAAATGTACGAGGTAACTTTCTTTAAGCCTTTCATATTTTCTAGAATTTAGTTTGTGCTTTCAAATATAAAGATAATTTATAAATCGAATCAAATTCATGTTTGTTTTTATCTTTCATTAATATCCACTTACAAGAATTATTCCTAGTTTCAATTTTTACATACTGTATTACTTCATTTCCTTTATCAACTGAAAAGTTTAATCGTTCAAGAGCCTTTTTTGTCCAATTATAATATATGCCATCTCCGATTAATCCAATCTTTTCAGTATGTTTTCTATGCATTCGAAAATCGCCTTTTACCTTATCAAAATTAAGATTTGATTTTTCAAAAATCTTGTTGAAAGTTTCATTTAGGATAAGGTCTTCCGGTGCACCATCAACAATTTCATCATCAAGCATAATCCAAACCTTATCTGCTTCCTGTATTGCAATATTTAAATCATGAGTTGAAAAAATTACGGTTTTTTTCTCTTGTTTCGACAGTTTATTCAGCAAATGAATTATCTCATATTTATTGGGTAAATCAAGAAAAGCTGTAGGTTCATCCAAAACAATAATCTTAGTATCCTGAGCCAGAGTACGAGCAATCATAACCCTTTGTCGTTCACCATCACTAATTTCATTGATATTTTTTCGGGCAAAATCATTCATTCCAACCATCTCAAGTGCTCGTGTTGATTTAATTATATCGCCCGATTGTAATTTACCAAACCAATTCGTATGTGGAAATCGGCCTAATGAAACTAAATCAAAAACACTTAAATTACTAACATTTACAATTTCCGTTGAAACGAAACTTACCATTCTGGCAAATTCGGTTCTGCTAAATTTTTCTTTTGATTTATCAAAAAAATAAATCTCACCCTTAATCGATTGTTGTAAGCCCGTAATATTTCTTAAAAGAGTGCTTTTACCTATTCCGTTCTTGCCAACAAGAGCAATAAGTTCGCCAGAGTTACCAGATAAGTTGATGTCTTTAAAAAGGATATTATTCACTCCCTTTTTAGAAGGATATCCAATTTCAAGATTATTTATTTTCAATATGTTATCCTGGCTTTGCATATTATTTATGATACCGACGATAATTTTTGATTTCTAATTATAATCCAGATTACAATAGGGATTCCTACCAAAGCGGTTATTGAATTTATTGGTAATGTTTTTTCCTGTCCGGGTACTTGCGAAATAATATCACTTAATAATAACACTATACCACCTATAATCATTGTTCCAGGCAATAATGTTTTATGATTTGCAGTTTTGAAAATTATTCGCGTAATGTGTGGAACAGCTATTCCAATAAAACCAATTGGCCCACAAAAAGCAGTTATACTACCTGCAAGCAAGCTTGTACTAAAAAAGATTAAAAATCTCGACAAACGAATATTTAATCCCATGCTTTTAGCATAATTTTCTCCAACCAGCATTGCATTTAATATCTTTATTAACATGAAAGTAATTAATAAACCTATTACCACACTTGGAATTAAAACTTTCAGTTGCGCTAATGATACACCTCCCAAGCTACCCATTGTCCAAACAATAAACACTTTCAACATGGATTCATTACTAAAATATTGCAAAATATTTACAATAGCTGCTGTTGCACTTCCAAACATAATTCCAAGAATTAGTATGGTCATAATATCCTTAACTCGTGCAGATATAGCTAATATCAGAAATAGAATTAAACCTGAGCCTAGCCATGCAGCAATAACAATTGTCCAGTTTCCTAAAACTCCAATTTGGCTTACAAGCGTAAAAGTAGAAATCCCCATAACCAGCAGTGCAACTCCTAAACTTGCACCTGCACTTATACCTAAAACATAAGG
>DAOWML010000315.1 GCA_030643125.1 Bacteroidales bacterium | reverse complement strand
ACTGGCATATCTAGGCTCAACTGAAGGCCTTATTGCTTTGGCAGAACCAAAACAGCTTAAATTGGAAAATATTAAATTACGGGAGAATCCTCTTGTAATTGTACTTGAGTCGGTAGAAAAACCAGGTAACTTAGGTGCAATTTTACGTACAGCAGATGCAGCTAATGTTGATGCTGTAATTATTTGCGATCCTTTAACTGATATATATAATCCTAATGTAATCCGGTCTGGTGTTGGATGTGTCTTTACAAATCAGGTGATTGCGTGCTCAAGCGATGAAACTATTAACTGGTTAAAGGAAAAAGGTATTAAATCATATGCGGCAGCACTAACAGCAAATAAGTATTACCACGAAAAAGATTTTACTCAAGCAACAGCAATTGTGATGGGAACCGAAGCTGATGGATTAACCGAAAAATGGTTAAAAGCTGCTGATGAACAAATTATTATTCCAATGAGTGGAGAAATAGATTCCTTAAATGTTTCAACATCAACGGCTATTTTAGTTTTTGAAGCAATGCGACAAAGAAATTTTCATAAGTAAAATTTAAACTACAATTATAAATTAATGAACTTAAATAATATGGAGTGTCTGTCTATTCTCCTGAAATATTTCATATTTTTGATAAAAACTAAGAAGTATGCTGACCAGAGAAAAAGTATTGGAAAGTCTCAATAACCTGCCAGACCGGTTTTCATTTGATGAACTGATGGACCGATTATTTCTTCTTCATAAAATTGAAACCGGACAAGAACAATCGAAGAATAACCAGATTATTTCTGACGATGAACTGGATGAAAGACTTGAGAAATGGTTGGGATAAACTGGACTTTACAGGCAGTTGAAGATTTAGAAAACATTGCTGAATATATTGCAAAAGATTCTCGAAAATATGCAGTTATTCAGATAGAGAAAGAGTAAAAATCCTTAAAAAGCAACCTGATGCCGGAAAGATAGTTCCTGAGTTAAATGATCCGGCTGTCCAAGAGTTGATACTTGGAAATTACAGAATTATTTACCAAATCATCTCAAAAAGCAGGATTGATATATTAACAGTACATCATTCGGCGAGATTATTGCGATCTGAAAGATTCAAATAAGTCAGCAGAAAATAAATTATAGAACTCTATTGTTAATTGAGTATACTACATAATGTTTCTGTGTAATAAATGTATTGGTTTTTTAAAATAAAAGAGCCCCGATTTTATCGAGGCTCTTATTTTTGGGTGGATGATGGGGGTCGAACCCACGACCTCTGGAACCACAATCCAGCGCTCTAACCGACTGAGCTACAACCACCATTTTTCGGACTGCAAATATAACTAAGAATTTTTATATTTCGCAATAATGAGAAAAAATATTTTCCCGAATTATTAAATATTTGCATGTAATAAATCCTAAAAAAAGGTAATTAGTTTTTTATTTTATTGTTTAAATGTATTTTTGACCTCAAATTCAAAAATATACAGGTGCTAGGGGCAAAGAGATATGTTAATAACGTTACGGGTTTACAGGCAATAAACATTTTAAGATTTCTTACATTCCTTATAATATCGATAGTCTTTACAAAAATTGGTTTGTCGAAAGAAGAGATAGGATTGTTTGAAGTATCAATTTTTATTGCAAGTGTGGCAAGTTTCTTCTGGGTAAACGGTTTAATTCAGTCATTTCTTCCGTTATTTAAAAGTAGTAAAACTTTTGGCGAAAAAGAACAGGTTGTTGGGACTAAGTCTCCTGAGGTATTTAATATGTACGTTATTCTGATGTTCTTTAGCGTAGTTGTATTTTTAATCGGTTTAGCCATAAAAGGTAACTTTTCTGTATTTGGATACAAGGGTAATGTGCCCTTATTAAATATAACCCTTTGGTATTTATTATTAAGTAGTCCTGCCAATTTGATAGAATATATTTACATGATTCAGGATAAAAATAGTAATACTTTAAGCTATGGATATATTACTTCAACATTGCAATTAATAGGAGTTATTTTACCTGTGACTTTAGGATATGATGTAATCTGGTCACTTCGAGGACTGGTTTTGGTTTCTGTTATTAAGAATATCTGGTTAGTTACTCTCTTATACAATTATGCCGAAATAAAATTTTCATTTCCATTTATTAAAGAAGTACTGGCTTTTTCCGGGCCAATAATCTTTAGTATTTTTGTAAGTGGTTCAGCTCAATATATTGATGGATTAGTAGTAACCACGCATTATTCAGCTGAAGGTTTTGCAATATTTCGTTATGGAGCTAAGGAGTTGCCTTTTGTTATTATGATGGCAGCAGGTTTAAGTTCTGCCATGCTAATGGAATTTTCCCGAAAGGATAAACTTAAAGATACGCTGGCTCAGATTAAAAAGAAATCACTTCGAATAATGCATTCTATGTATCCTTTATCTATTTTTCTATTGCTTTTTGCTAAACCATTATATAGAGGAATGTTTTCACAGGAATTTACAAGAAGTGCCGACGTTTTTGTAATATATATTCTGGCAATTGTAAGCAGGTTATTATTTCCTCATACCATAATCATCGGATTAAAAAAGGGACGAATTCTTTTGCTGACTTCAGTTTTTGAGCTTGTGGCTAATATATTTTTAAGCTTATACTTAGTTAAAGATTATGGTGTTGTTGGTGTTGCTTTGGCAACAATTACTGTATACTTTGTTTCAAAAGTTGGGCTTATAATATACAATTACTTCAAATTAGGAATAAACCCGATTGATTATATCCCAATAAAATGGTATGCATTCTATAGTTTTGTATTAGGTGCCGTTTTCGTATTACTGGATCGTGGGATATTTATAATAAGATAAATTATCAATATTTTATTTCTCTTTTTTAAACCTTTATTCTATTTTTACGTCTCAGTTAATTATCTAAAATTACACTGCAATGAAATCCTTAGAGTCTTATTTTGAACAGTTTAGGAAAAATATAGTTGGAATTGATTCAACATATATATCTCCTTATGGAGAACAAAAAATTGTGTATGCCGATTGGGTTGCAGGTGGAAGATTATATAGACCTATTGAGAAAAAAATATTAGAGGAGTTTGGACCTTTTGTTGCAAATACACATACCGAAACTAGCGAGACAGGAACTTT
>DAOWML010000245.1 GCA_030643125.1 Bacteroidales bacterium | reverse complement strand
TACTTAAAGTGAACATTATTTTTACATAATTGTATGTAACTTGTACAAACAAAAAATTATAATCATGGCATTTAATTTATTAAAAGGTAAAAAAGGATTAATTTTTGGTGCATTGAATGATAAATCAATTGCATGGAAGGTAGCTGAAAAAGCATATGAAGAGGGAGCAGAAATTGTTCTTACAAATGCACCTTTCGCATTACGTTTGGGAGATACAGATAAATTGGCAGAAGCCTGCAATACCGAAGTTATCTCTGCTGATGCAACCAAAGTTGAAGATATTGAAAATCTAATTGATAAGACAATGGAGAAATTTGGAGGCAAATTTGATTTTATTCTTCACTCAATAGGAATGTCTCCAAATGTTAGAAAAGGAATAACATATGATAACTTAAATTATGATTATTTTCTTAAAACATTAGATGTTTCTGCACTTTCGTTTCATAAAATATTGCAGGTTTCTCGGAAAAAGGATGCTTTAAATGACTGGGGATCGGTTTTAGCACTTTCATACGTTGCCGCACAACGTACTTTATATGGTTATAACGATATGGCCGATGCAAAATCTTTATTAGAGTCAATTGCACGTAGTTTTGGTTATATATATGGTCGCGAAAAGAAAATAAGAATTAATACAATTTCTCAATCGCCAACTCCAACAACAGCAGGGCAGGGTATAATGGGTTTAGAAGGATTAATGGATTTTTCGAACCGTATGTCACCCTTGGGAAATGCAACAGCTAATGAATGCGCCGATTTTTGTGTTACTATGTTTTCCGATTTGACAAAGAAAATAACCATGCAAAATATTTTCCATGATGGTGGATTTTCAAGCATGGGTATGAGTCGAAGAGCAATGGATGTTTATACTAAAAGTCTGGATGAACATTACGAATTTAAAGATGTAACGCATAAATCTGAGGAATTTTAAAAAAAACAAGTAGGGACACAATGCTTTGTGTTTCTACTGTTTTCTATATTTTGCGCCTCTACTGTTTTCTAAATGTTGTATCTTAATTGTTTGTAATGTCCTGCTCGAAGTTTTTTTGTGTTAAAATCCATTAAGTTCCATTAATACCGTTGGGATTAATAATAAAAACCCTAAAATAATTAAGATTATCATAAAAGGAGTAATCCATTTTACCCATTTTTCATATGGAATTTTTGCAACACCAAGTACACCTATTAATACTCCTGATGTTGGTGTGATCATATTGGTAAAACCATCACCAAATTGAAATGCCATAACTGTAGCTTGTCGCGATATGCCAATTAAATCGGAAAAAGGAGCCATAATTGGCATTGTAAGAGCTGCCTTTGCGCTTCCCGATGGAATAATAATATTAATAAATGTTTGAATTAAATACATTATTCCAATAGAACCGACTTTACCCATTGTTTTCATTGATTGCGATACCGAATGTAATATTGTATCAATAATCTTACCTTCTTGTAACACTATAATTATTCCACCTGCCAAACCAACTATCAATGCAGCTGACGAAATGTCTTTTACTCCATCAATAAATAATTTAGTAATATTATTTGGCGATTTATTGTTAGCTATTCCTGCTGCAAGACCCATTACAAAGAAAAGTGTTGCTATTTCCATTACGTACCAACCGTATCCCATAACACCTATAATTAAAAACAGTATAGTAAATAGTAGTATGTTAAGTATGAAAAAATGAACCGATTTTCTGAGAACTAACGGGCCAAGAATTACAAATATTCCGGTTAATATTGGAATGATTGGTATTGTGCTTGATGAATTACCTATTGCTAATGTTGTATTCGGATGTATAAAAGATATAATGATAAGAACAACAGATAGAACTCCATAAGTTATCCATGCCGAAACAGGAGTGTAATATTTCATGTGTTCCGGATCAATATGTTCTTTATTTCTCCAGTTTTCATTATCATCTTCAAAAACAGGTGATAATTTTGGATCTTTCTTGATTTTCTTAGCATACCTTAATATATATACTATTCCAACAAAATTTAACACTACCCATGTAAATAGCCTGTATTCAATGCCTGTAAATAAAGGAATCCCGGATAGCCCTTGTGCTATCCCAATTGTAAAAGGATTTAATAATGCTCCTGCAAAACCTAATCCCGCAGCAACAAAACACATATTAACACCAACAATTGAATCGTATCCCATAGTAATTGCTAATGGAACAAAGATGATAACAAATGCTATAGTTTCTTCACTCATGCCGAATACAGCACCAAAAATTGAGAACATAAGCATAATAAGAGTTATGATTATATTTTCAATGCCCAGAAACTTAAAAATCTTAAAATGTTCAATTTTTTTTGTCTTTTTTAGAAAAGTAAAAATTCCTACATCTATGGCTTTGCTATCATTCATTATCCAAAATGCGCCGCCAATCATTAATATGAAAACTATAATATCAGCTTTATCAACAAAACCATCAAAAAAGGCTGAAAATATTTCCCAGGTTTGAGGTTCATTATCTGTATAATGAAACGAATCTTTAACAATAACTTCTCGGGTAGTACCATCCTGTAAGGTCATTATCTCTCTGTCGAATTCACCCCCGGGAACAAACCAAGTAAGAATTGCTGAAAATATGATAATAAAAAATACGATTACAAAAGTGTGCGGAATAGGTCTTTTCTTTTTCATATTAGAATTTAGTTTCAGAGTTTCAAGAATTCGTAAAAATAGAACATAAGTTATACAACAGAAAATTTTTTATTTATATCACGATGATTTTTGTATTTTCGTACCGATTAAAAGTTCAGAATTCAGAGTTTAAAGTTTATAGTTAATTGAATATACCAATAACTCAAAACTCAAAACTCAAAACTCAAAACTCAAAACATATGACATTATTAATAAAGAACATAAAATCTTTAATAAATATTGAAAGAAAACAGGCAAAGTGGGTTGCGGGAAAAGATATGCAAAAGTTGAATACAGTAGAAAATGCATACCTATTAATTGATAATGAAAAAATTGCTGATTTCGGTAAAATGAGTGATTTAAAATTGGAAAATTTTAAAGGAGAATCGATTGATGCAACAGGAAAAATGGTTTTTCCATCTTTCTGTGATTCTCATACTCATTTAGTTTATGCAGGTAGTCGTGAAATCGAATATGGCGATAAAATTCGTGGTTTGTCGTATGAAGAAATTGCAAAACGTGGTGGCGGAATTTTGAACTCTGCAAAACTTTTACATAATACATCGGAAGATTCACTTTATGAACAGGCTCTGCAACGCATTAATGAGATTATAGGATTTGGAACCGGTGCCGTTGAAATAAAAAGTGGTTATGGCTTAACTGTAGAAGATGAGTTGAAAATGCTCCGTGTTATTAAACGATTAAAAGAAACTACTCCAATAACCATCAAATCAACTTTTTTAGGAGCTCATGCCGTACCGGCTGAATATAAAGGGAAACAGGACGAATATGTTGATATGGTCATTAATGAAATGATTCCTCAAGTCGCATCAGAAAATTTGGCTGATTATATTGATGTGTTTTGTGATAAAGGCTTTTTTACTGTTGAGCAGACCGATCGTATTTTAATGGCAGGAATTAAATATGGATTGCGTGCTAAAATTCACGCTAATGAATTAGATTATTCAGGCGGTATTCAGGTCGGAGTTAAATACAACGCTCTTTCTGTTGATCATCTGGAATTTACCGGAGATGATGAGATTAAGGCATTATTAGAATCGGATACTATGCCAACATTATTGCCTGGAGCAGCATTTTTCTTAGGAATGATTGACCCTCCGGTTAGAAAAATGATTGATGCAGGATTGCCAATTGCTTTGGCTTCTGATTATAATCCGGGATCATCTCCATCCGGTAATATGAAATTTATAATGTCTTTAGGAACTATAAAACTAAGAATGTTACCAGAAGAAGTTATAAATGCCAGTACAATTAATGGAGCTTATGCTATGGGATTACATGAATCCCTGGGAAGTATTGCAAAAGGTAAAATTGCTAATGTGTTTATTACAAAAGAAATTCCAACATACGATTATATGCCTTATGCATATACCAGTAATTTAATTGATCAGGTTATTTTAAACGGAAAGTTAATATCGTAATGTGTTTGCAATAGTTTATAAAGAATAGAAGTTAAAAGTCATGAAGTTAAAAAGCATTCGTTATCCATAGAATTTTATTTGCTATATAATAT
>DAOWML010000010.1 GCA_030643125.1 Bacteroidales bacterium | reverse complement strand
CGATTGATAGAAGACTAAAATAATACTCCAGATTCAGAATTTCTGACCCAATAATTGAGTTAATAGTTCTGATACTGCACTTAACTTCATCATTCAACATTCGTTAATCATTATTCGATATTCAAAAAAAAGTGATATGTAACAGCTGACAATTACGACAAAGTTTTTACGCTAAGTCATAAGTTCTGAGTTTACAAAAAAGGTTCGTATTAAATCGAACCCTTATATATAAAAAACTGTCAAGCTATTTTAGGACGACTCAAATAAATCATTATCTATATCATCACATTCAATATATTTAGTTTTTATTTTTTTTACACCTCGCTGAATAATTTCCCCAAATTCCAGCATATCAGCATCATCTGTTTCATAAAACCAATTCATTTTAATTTTTTTCACATTACTATTAGTATCAATAGTTTTAATAAGTTCAATTATTCTTTTTGATGATGACGTATTAACATAATCCAGCATAATATCTATTTGGACCTGTTCAGTAGAAAGTTTTTCCAACCAATTAAATAATGGATTATAAAACTTACGCGGATCTTCGGGTAATGATTTTCCTTTAATACTAAGTTGTCCAGAGCTATTGAAGTCAATTTGAGGAGTTGAAGGCGTACTAAGTATTTTTAAATTATCCATACCAGTTTATAAATGTTCTTATTAAAAATTAATCACATTACAAGTTAGCGATATTCATTTAATTATAAAATAATTTATCTCCTTTTTTGATTAAAATATTTTATTCATCCATGCTAAAATACTCTACAAGTTTTGGATTCAAGATTTTATCTGATTCTTATCAATTATCTTTTTAACTACTTCATCATTCGTATCGTAAAGAATCTGCCGGATTTTTCGTAGCAGCTTTTACAGTATGGAAAACATTGGTGATAATAGCAATAACCAGTGCTCCTGCAATTGCAATTACAAAATAATACCAGCTTAAATTAATTCTGTACACAAAGTTATTTAACCAACCCGACATGTAATAATATGAAACAGGTATGGCAATTACACTTGATATCAATATCAATTTTATAAAATCTTTATTAATTATTTTAACAATATTCATTGAAGAACTTCCCAGTGCTTTTCTGATAGCAACTTCCCTGGTACGCTGAGTAACAATGTAAGCCACCAAACCATATAATCCAAGGCAGGAAATTAAAATACATATTAATGCAAAAATACTGAACACCTTCATTGAATTGATCTGATTCTTATACCGATTCTGAAACATCTCATCCATAAAATAACCATCGAAAGGTGATTTTGGGTATAGCTCTGTCCACTTTTGTTCTAAAAATGAAAGTGAAGATTCTATTTTTTGTGGATTTATTTTAACCATTACCCTATAAAATCTTTCAGGATAATAGAAATATGCTGCCGGCTCAATCGGACTTAACAGCGAATAATAATTATAATCCCGAATAACACCTACAACTGCAATATTTAAGCCTGTACTATCATCATAAAATGGTTTAAACTCTTTACCTATTGGATTATCCCACCCAAGTTTTTCAACAGCAATCTCGTTTAGTATTACAGCATGACCTAAATCGGTAGAATATTCCTTACTGAAATACCTGCCTTCAACAACAGGAATATCCATCATCCGGAAATATGAATCATCAACAAATCCGAACCTAACCATTAAGGCAGTTTCGGATGAATCAACAACATGAATCTGACTTTGCGATCCGGCAACTCCTGTAGCTCCCGAAGCTAACGAAACAGAAAGAATATCCGGATTATTATCCAGCTCACTTTTAAACAATTCCATTTGTTTAACTCGCTGTTCATCATCTGTTTCGTGAAAAGATATGGCATATACAGCCTCGTCATCGTATCCTTTATCTTTTTTATGAAAATAGTTTACTTGTGCTACCGAAACCAAAGTTGAAACAATAATTATAATTGATATTGCAAACTGAATAACAACCAGTATTTTTCTTAAAGTGCCAGCACCACCTTTTTGAGTATTTACTGCACTACCTTTTAAGACTTGCACAGGATTAAAGCTCGATAAGTAAAATGCAGGATAACTCCCTGAAAACAGACCTAATATTATAACCAGCAATATTAAACCTATGCTAAACACCAGGTTGTATAAACTAATTTTAAGTTCGGTACCAAGTAAATTATTTATGTATGGTAATAACAGTTCGACTAAAATAATGGCAATAATTGTTGAAATGAATGTTAAAATAAACGATTCACCAATAAATTGAAATATTATTTTTTCTTTTTGTGCTCCTGCAGTCTTTCTAATACCCACTTCACGAGATCGTTTTACAGCTCTTGCTGTTGACAGATTGATATAATTTATACATGCTATAATTAAAATAAGCAGGGCAACTGCAGAAAAAATATAAACCTGATTAATATCTCCCTGCTTGTAATTATAAGTCTGAAATTTTATGTGTTTTGATTTTAAATGGATATCTAAAACAGGTTGAATATACATGTCTAATTGGGTGTCCCATGATTCTTTAGTATATTTTTCAATAAACTCAGGAAATTTACTTTCAAACTTTTTTATATCAGTTCCATCAACCAGCTGGATATAGGTGTCTAACGAATTACTTCTCCAGCTTCTCATCCACTCATATCGGGTTTCCATTATAGTAAAAGGCATAAGCATTTCGAAATATATATGCGAATTCCTGGTCATATTTTTCATCACAGCTTTTACAATGAAAGGTTCATTAGCAATTTCCAGAACCTTGCCCATAGCATCATCAATAGAATTAAAATATTTAAGGGCTATTTTCTCAGACAGAACTACCGAATTTATTTCTTGTAAAGCATCATCAGAATTGCCTCTTAACAAATCAATGCTAAGCATATTAAATACATTAGTATCGGCATAACTTGTATTCTCCTCGTTAAAGTTTTTATCCTGATAAGTGACCAAAAGAGTACCTCCGTTAGTTATTCTCATACTCTGTTTAACTTCGGGAAAATCATTTTTTAATGCAGCAGCTAATGGCCCCATGGTTACAGCAACATGCTGTTCTCCAACACCCGGCGGATATTGAATCTCTACCATACGATACTTATTCTCAGCATCTTCAATATGTTTGTTATAACTTAGTTCGTTCTGAACATATAATAGAATGATGAGAAAACTGGTTATTCCAACAGCTAATCCAAAAATATTGATGAATGAATATGCTTTTTGACGGAATATATTTCGGAAAGTAAGAATAAAGTAATTTTTAAACATAGTATATAAATTTTAGATCAAAGCAAAGACGAATACTAAATAAACTTGATGCAGCTATTTCTAAATAAGTTTTAAAAAAAAGCGCGAATAAAATTTACCCGCGCTTTTCTCTTTCAATACCCTAAAATTTAATCCACAAAAATCATTTTCTGAGTTTGAGTGCCCTCAATGACAACCAGCTCATTTTCGAGTTTATCCATTTCGGATATATCCCCGATTAGTTCCAGTAACAACAATCCGCTTGTACTACAAACATTATCTGTTACTTCGTGCAAACCCAAACGGGTTTTAATAGAGCATCCATATTTAGTAAGTACATCTTGTACTTTACCTGCTTCTTTTTGCCTATCGGTAATTAAAATACCTAAAATTCTGGTTTCTTTAGACATAATTAAATTTTAGCTTATCAAGTTACGAAAATTATTTATTCAAATCAAAAATCATTTTCTGAATATTTATTCTTCCAATCTCATTTAGCTCATTTTCAAGCTTATCCCAGTCTGATTTTTTTCCGGTTAATTCTAAAAATACATATCCCTTTCGCCAATTTTTATTTTATCAATTCTAGTTTTTAATTCACTTATAACTTTTTCGTTATCTAATCCTTTAATTTCTTTATCGATAATTTTCCATGCTTTTTCTGCCACTTCGGGAGTAGCATAATCTTCGATATACTCGGTTAAAGTTAAAATTGCATTTGGAGTACAATATCTTTTTATAAATCCGGGAACCGAGAACTCCATAAAATGCTCTCCTGTTCTACCTAATCTGTAACAAGCCGTGCAAAACGATGGTAAATATTCGTTTTCTATTAATTCTTCTATAATTTCAGCCAATGATCTATTATCATTAATTGCAAACTGTTCGCGATTCAGGTTTTGGTCTTCGTTTTGACTTTCGTGATATGATCCTAATTCCAATTTAGTACCACCATCTATTTGCGAAACGCCAAACTGCATAACTTCACGGCGAACTCTAATTGATTCACGAGCTGTTAAAATCATTCCGGTATAAGGAACTGCTAATCTTAATATGGCAATTAACTTAACAAAATCATCATCGTTAACCATATATTTAGGATCAACATCAATAGCTGATGCATCTTGAATTCTTGGAAATGAAAGTGTATGCGGGCCAACATTATAACATGCTTCAAAATGATTAGTATGACGAATCATTGCTAACACCTCATATCTCCAATCGTACAATCCGAATAAAGCTCCTATTCCAACATCATCCAATCCGGCTTCCTGAGCACGATCTAAGGAAGTTAATCGATAATTAAAATCTTTCTTTTTACCACCTAAATGATATTTTGCATATTCTTCAGGATGATAAGTCTCCTGGAAAACCTGGTAGGTACCAATTCCTGATTCCTTAATTATTCTAAAACCATCAATATCCAATGGAGCAGCATTAATATTTACACGACGAATTTCACCATTTCCTTTTTTTACACTATATATAGTTTTAACATTTTCAGCAATAAATTCAGGAGAATAATCTTGATGTTCACCATAAACCAGGATCAAACGTTTTTGTCCGTTATCCTCAAGAGCTTCTACTTCTTTTATCAATTCCTGATCTGAAAGTGTTTGGCGTACCGCATCTTTATTTGTTACTCTGAAACCACAATATTTACAATTGTTTGTACACTTATTTCCAACGTATAATGGAGCAAATAGGACAATCCGGTTTCCGTAAACTTTTTCTTTTAATGTTTTTGCTCCCTGTTTAATTTCTTCAATTAATTCTGGGTCTTTTGCATTAACAAGCACTGCCGTTTCTTCTAAATTTAATCGCTCTTTATTTAATGATTTTGCAATAACCTCCCGAACTCGTTTTTTTGTCGATTCAGTATTGTTTAAATAATCCCAAATTTCTTCAGGGTCAATAAAAGGTTTCATTCGCTGATCCTTAATTTTGTACTCTTCCGGATAAAATTTCATTTGTTTATAATTTTAAGAATAATCATTTCTCTGTGTTAATTAACGGGTTAACCCGTTAATTTATGATACCGCTTCGCTAAGTTCTCTGTGTTAATTAACGGGTTAACCCGTTAGTTGATGTGTGTTTCATATTGCTAAAACAATATTTTCACTTTAATATAAAAATTCCTGCCCGGTTCAATATCAATTGCTCCACGGTTTGTTGACAAGTGATTACTATAGGCCCTGTCTCCAATATTTTCCACACCTCCAAATAATTGCAGTTTGGCAAAATCGATATTTATTAAAGTTGAATGAATCATAAAATCGAATCGTGCGAAACCTTTGGTTTCTGATTCGCCATCGGCAACATTATTCTGATCGGCAAACCCGATTGCAATTAAATCCATACCAAAATACTTTGGAATATTATATTTTAAACCTAAACGGCCATTCATAGGCGGAATTAGAGGTAAGTCAGTTTCGTTTTTGGTATCTTCTCCCCTAACATACGATCCTGAACCGTGTAAAACAAAATTCTTATAAAAGTTATACTGAAAACTCATATCAACTCCATATAATCTTGCTTTATCGACATTAGCATTTATTAAGGCAGGAATAGTATCCACAATACCTGTTGTATAAGAATAAATAAACTCGCCCGATTCTTCAACAATCATATCCGAAAGCCAGTTTACAAAACCATTCACTTTAAAATTGAATTTTGGTTTCCAAATTCGTAATCCTAAATCAATCGAATATCCTTTTTCAGGGTCAAGGTTTGGATCGCCTAAACGAACCATACTACCTAAATCGATATACTTAAAACTTTCTTCTAAAGATGGTGCACGAAATGATCGCCCGGTATTCAGACTTAAATCCATATCATTAGTAAGTGCATATAAAATACCCAAATTTGCACTCCATGATATTTTGTATTCTTCGTTCTCATCAAACGTAATTCGCTGATTAGGTGGCGAATCATTTCTTGTGCCATTCACTATTAAATAATCGTAATCAAAAGCCTGTTCATTAGCTATTCGGATCCCATCTAAACGGCCACCAATAACTAATTTTAGTTTATCATTAATAAACTTTTGTTCGTTCTGAAGATATAATCCTGCACTACCGAAGCAAGATTCTGGAATTGGGGTTTCTCCACGCTCAATATTATTCGTTACAATAATATTTTCTAATGAATCCAATACATCAACCCGAATATATTTTTCACGGCTGGTTGCCAGTTTTCTTCTCCATACATCAAGGCCTGCTATAAAATTATTGTTCTGATTAAAGCTCCAATCTGTTTGAATTTGTATTCCATCGGTTGTATGTTCTCCGCTCGGAGTAAATAACTCAGGTGTAGTAATAGATACAGGAGTAACGGTTGATATGTTCGGAATTAAGTCAACATCTCTCAAAATATATTGATGAAAATATCGGAAATTCAATAATTTGAATGATTCGGAAATGTCTTTTATTTCGTAATTGGCAGAAAACATCTGACGTTTTGCATCTGTATATGTCGCCGTAGAAGGACCGGGTAAAGCAGCACCACCGGGAATACCAACATCATCGGCATCGAAATACTGGTATTTTAATTTTAAGATATGATTATTTTTTACTTTAAATCCGGCTGTTGCAGAAAGACTTTGATCTTCGAACTGACTATTTTCTAATGTTCCCTCAGGCGTTTTTAAATCATTTGCATCACGCATTGAGCCACTAAGGCTGACATACCATCTTTTTGATCCCGAATTAAATGTTAGCTTTCTGGTAAATAAATCATTAACAGTGCTATATCCTGTATTAAAACGGCCATTAAAATAAGTTGATGAATTAAAATAGCCTTCGTTAGTTATTACATTAACAATACCGCCCATTGCACCAGTCCCATATAGCGACGATGAAGCTCCTTTTATTACTTCAATTCGCTTAATATCATCCATATCAAAAAACGACATTGAAGCCATTAAATCTGTAGCAGTCTCAATTCTGTTACCATCAACTAACATTACAATACGCTGCTGACTTAAACCTCGTATATTTATTCCTGTAGCCCAAACACCATCGCGACTTAACGCTACTCCCGGCTCCTGCGCAAGAATATCGGAAGCTGTAAACGAAGACGATAATTCAATTTGTTTTTGATCAACAATTTCTAAAGGAACAGGAACTTCCCTTATTTTTTGCTCTTGCCGAATACTGCTTACAATAACTTCGCCCAGATTAATTAATTCCTTTTTTAACTGAAGATTAAGCTGAGTATCAGAATTTATCAATTTAATTTTTGTGAATTTTTTATAAGCAACATAAGAAGTTAAAATTTGGTATTCACCTTTTTCAATCCCTTTAATATTAAACTCACCTTTTAAATTAGAGATTGAATAATATTTATTAGATTGATTTTGACTGATTAACTGTACATGAACACCACCTAGCTTCTCGCTAGTTTCGGAATCCATTACAATTCCCTTGAACTCATACTGTTGCGCAAATGAGCTAAAAGAGATTAACAGGAAAAATAAAAGTTTAAGTGTTTTCTTCATTGTCTCGGTTCTTTAAAAGTACTGACTTAACCTGAATGCCTTTTAAGCGTCCAAGTTGACCGGTTAAAGAACCAATCTCATCTGTTGTACCTTCAAGAACCAGAGAAATAATATTTTGACCGTTACTACGCGGTAAACCCTGTCGGCCAATTATAATGTTGGAATGGTTAAAAGCAATTTCGTTCATTTGCTGAACAACGTCGGTGCTTTCGATTAAAATAAGTGCGGTTCCAATTCTCTTTTCCATCAGATTTCCTCCGGATTAGATTTATTCTTTAACCTTGAAACAGAACATCTTCCATTTCTCAGAAAATTTTGATTAATACTATTGTTAATTATTTAACAAAGATATGTAGTATTTGTTTCACCAACAAATGATATTTGTCAGGTTTGTTAGATTTGAGTTCAAAGTTTTGAGTTCTGAGTTTTGAGTTGTCAATTGTCAATGCCTAAAGCTTTCGGAATTATGCGACTTTGTGGTTTAATAAAATCTTAACGCTTGATTCACGTAGCTATTAAAATACTAAAATTAAATTTCACTAAATTTGTTTAAAATTATTATCATGCGAAAAATCTATTTTATAATCCTTTTTGTTTTTGTAACATTTAATTGTTGTAATCAAACAACTACAACAAAAAAAATAAAAATTGCTACACTCAAAGGGCCATCGGCCATGGGAATGGTAAAAATGATTGACAGCTTAAATAATACTCCCAATGTAAATATTGAAATAACAATTTATAATGAACCTATACGAGTTCGAAAGTTAATGCTTGAAGGCAAAGTCGATTTTGCCATTTTACCCACTACCATGGGAGCTATACTTTATAATAAAAATGTACCTTATCAATTAGCAGCAATTACAGTTTGGGGAACTTTATATTTATTTGGAAACGACACAAGCATTCAAAGCTGGGATGATTTAAAAGGAAAAAAAATTCACTTAATGGCAAAAGGAATGACTCCCGACGTTCTTTTCAGACATCTATTAATTAAAAATGGTATTGATCCGGAAAAAGATGTTGAATTAGATTACTCCTTTCCTACTCATGTTGATTTGGCAAATGCTGTTGCTGCCGGGCAGGCTGATCTTGGAGTAATTTCAGAGCCATTGGTTAGTTTGGTTATGCAAAAAAACAAAGAGGTTGAACCAATATTTGATTTAAACAAAGAATGGCAAAAGATAAATAACAATATTCCAATTGCTCAAACTGCATTGCTTGTTAAAACTGAATTTGCAAAAAACAAGCCCGATAAGTTGCAGAAAATATTGAAAAGCTACAAACAATCAACAAACTGGGTAAATAAAAACCAAGATGAAGCTGCCAAATTAATTGTTAAATATGATATTTTGCCCAATATCGAAGTAGCAAAATCATCTATTCCACGTTCTAACCTTAATTTTGAAGAAGCCAATAAAATTAAAAATCAAATAAATGAATATTTGAAAATCTTTTTTGAAATGAATCCTGATATTGTCGGCGGGAAAATTCCTAATAATAATTTTTATCTTAATTAAGAAAGAATCATAAATATTTATTAAATTTAGTCTGTATTATAATATTTTATTCAAATTAGCATATACCTTTAAGGTTTTAAATCAAAATAACATGAATACATCAATAAAATATGATTGGAGTAAAAAAAGCATTTTAATTGCTGATGATGAAATACACAATTATGTAATCATTGAGATGGCATTGAGAAAAACCAAGATTAAAATTTTTCATGCTGAAAATGGCGAAGAAGCAGTTAACATTTTCAAGAAAAATCCTGATATTGATGTTATTTTAATGGATATCAGAATGCCGGAAATGGGGGGATTAGAAGCTACAAAATATATACGAAGTGTTAACAGAAATATTCCGATTATTGCTTTTACAGCTTTTGCTTTATCTGATGATGAAGCCATAGCCATGGAATTTGGTTGCGATGATTATATTTCTAAACCCGTTAGGCCTGATTTCCTGCTTAAAAAAATTAACGAGCATTTGACCAAATAATTTCTTGAAAATTATTTATTCCCTGTACATATCTAATTTTTATAAAATCCGATTTTATTTGTAATTTTCGATCAAATTATAACTCTTTCGAATGAAAAATGCTTTTTCTAAAACCAGAATAATATCTCTTATATCAATACTGATATTAATTGGTTTATGGAAAGTAGCTTCTGTACTTTATGGTTCTGAGTTAATTTTACCTTCGCCTGAATCCACGGTTATTGCAAGCTTTAAATTAGTTATTTCGAAAAACTTTATTGTAATCATCGGTGCTACAGTTCTTCGTGGAATAATCGGGTTTATAATATCTTTTATTCTGGGAGTGTCGTTAGGAATTTTGGCCGGCATTAACAGATCATTCAATGCTTTTTTAAAGCCTATTCTTGTTACTATCCGGTCAATTCCTGTAATTTCTTTAATCCTTTTAGCTTTAATCTGGTTCAGGGTTGATCTGGTTGCTGTCTTTATTGCATTTTTAACCATGTTTCCATTTATCTGTACCAATGTTATTGATGGAATAAAAAATGTTGATCATGATTTAATTGAAATGTCACGTATTTATAAAGTTAATCAGCTTAAGATTGTAAAAGAAGTTTATTTACCGGCTATAACACCTTTTATTTTTTCGGGAGCATCCAGCGCTATGGGCTTTGGATGGAGGGCAATAATTATTGGTGAAGTTTTGAGCCAGCCTAAATTTGGAATTGGCACTTTAATGCAAACAGCACAAACCTATTTAATTGTAAATGAAGTTATAGCATGGACTATTATTGCTGTTATTATAAGTTATTTGTTTGAAATGATTATTCGTAGAATAGAAAAACTAATTGTTATCTGGAAGTAAACATGGCACTTAAAATTGAAAATTTATATAAGTCATTTCAGGATATAAATCTTTTTCAGGATTTCGATATTGAGTTTCAGGAAAATACGATTAGTTGTATTCTGGGCCCTTCGGGTTGTGGAAAGACAACCTTATTAAATATGATCAGTGATACAACAAAGGCAGATTCAGGAAAATTTTCAGGATTCAACGATAAGATAATTTCTTATATTTTTCAGGAACCCAGACTTCTTCCCTGGAAAACAGTAAAAGAAAATATTGCTTTTGTTTTACAAGATTTATATTCAAAAGAAGAAAAAGATTTGATTGCTGCAAAATACATTCGATTAGTTGAACTTGAAGATTTTGCTGATTATTATCCTTCGAAGTTAAGTGGCGGGATGAAACAACGTGTAGCTATTGTGCGTGCCTTTGCGTATCCATCCAATTTAATTTTAATGGACGAACCTCTCAAAGCTCTTGATTTAAAACTAAAACTCAACCTGATAAAAGCTTTTCGCCAAATATGGCAAACTGATAAACGTACTGTAATTTTTGTTACACACGATATTGATGAGGCCTTACTACTCGGAAATGATATATATGTTTTTAGCAAAGCTCCAGTAAAAATTAAAGAAAAGTTTACTGTCAATAACAAAATCAGAACACTGAACAACCCTGAAATTATTGAGCTGAAAAATAAAATTTGGGATGTGATGGAATGAAATTAGTTTGAGTTTGGGGTTGGGTTTGAGTTTGGGGTTGGGTTTGAATTTCGGGTCGTTGTCCAAATTTCAGTTTTAAATTAATAAATCAACTCTTCTATTTCAGTTTTGTCCTTCTCCAACTGAATTTTAAAACTCTCAACATTATCTAACTGCAACTCATCACGCATTCTTTTATGAAAAGTTATTGTTGCATTCTTACCCTTGAGAATAAAATTTGAATCGTAATCGAATAAATGAATCTGAACACCCGGCTGGTTTGTGTCTGAAAACATTTTAATATTCAACATTCCGCGATATTTATCTCCTTCACAATTTAAACTAATAGCATAAACACCTTCTCGTGGAATTAGCTTTACGTCTTCTTCAATAATCATTTCTAAAGTAGGAAAACCAATTTGCTTACATTTTGGATGTCCGTTTTTCAACTCGCCGGTCATAATAAAAAAATGATCGAGGTAAGCATTGGCTCTTTGAATCCGGCCTTCCAACAATGCTTTTCTTGTGATAGTTGAACTTACAGTTTCATTTTCTATATCCTGTTGAGGGATTTCTTCAACCTGAAAATCATGTGTTTTAGTTAAATCGTAAAGGTAAGAATAATCACCTTCGCGATTATGCCCAAAATGATGATTAAATCCAACAATAATAATCTTTGCATAAAGTTTTCCGAGCAAAATATTTTCGACAAACTCCTTTGAAGTTGTTTCTGCAAATTCTCTGGTAAAATTTATTATAACAAGATGGTCCAATCCTGTTTTTTCAAGAAGCTGAATTTTTTCTCTTTGCGTATTAATCAGTTTTAAATCTTTGCCAGCTGTATCAGGGTATAATACTATTCGCGGATGCGGATGAAAAGTAATTAAAACAGACTCTCCCTGAATGTTTTTCGCCAAAGAACTGAGCCTGTTAATTATAACCTTATGGCCAAAATGAACTCCATCGAAAGTACCAGTGGTTACAACAGCATTCCTTATCTTTCCTAAACTCTCAAAATCTCTGTGAATCTGCATTTATATTAATTTGTGATTTGTGATCAGTGATTAGTTTTTTAAATTAATTAAAACCGGTCAGCTTTATTTAGGGATTGACAATTTTTATTAAAAACCCACTATTCACAATCAATCAACTTTCTAATCCTCTTTTTCTTTTACAAAATAAGCAATCTTTTCAAGCGAAGTAATCATGTCATATTCCTCTAAATGTACATTAGGAGAAACGTTTAAGGGTGTTGATGTATAATTAAGAATTCCTTTTACCCCTGCCATTATAAGTGTTTCTGTAACAGCAGCAGCATCTTCCGGTGGAACAGTAAGTATTCCGATAGAAATATCTTGCTCCTTAATTACTTTATTTAATTCACTCATAGGGTAACACTTAACACCCGAAATAACACGATTTGATTTTTCCGGGTCAGTATCAAATGTAGCTGCAATTTTAAGCTTTGTTCTTTTTCCGTTAAAATATGTTGTAATTGCACGTCCTAAATTACCTATTCCAATAATTGCAGCATTTAATCCCTCTTTAGTATCAATTATTTCACCTATAACATCAATAAGAGCTTTTACATCATAACCTTTTTTTAATGTAGTCGAGTATCCTATTAACATTATATCCCTGCGTACCTGAACTGCCGTTATATTGTGCAAATTAGCCAACTCGTGTGAATAAATATGTGTTTTACCCTTTGCCAGACAACTCAGTAATGTCCTTCTGTATTCACTTAATCTTCCTATTGTTTTTTCCGGAAGTTTGTTCATAATTTGTGAATTTTTAAATTAATGATGAATCTTTCTGTTAAATTAATTTTACACTTTTATTTATTAAAGCCATAGTTTAATTTGCCGTGTAAAACTTAGTGCATTCTTAGTGTTCTTGCCTGCTGGCAAGCAGGTTTGTGTCTTTGTGGCAATAAAAATTTCGCCACTATCCCGAAAACTTTCGGGACTAAGTCACGAAGTTCCGATAGCTATCGGAACACAAACGCACTTTCCAACGCTCATTTAAACCAGAGCTATTTTAAAGCATATCTGTTTAATATTCTTAAATTATTTTTAAAGCAACAATGTACAAAAAAATACTACATTGGCAATATTACTGTAAAAGTTGAACCCTCACCAACTTTACTATCAATATTAATTTCGCCATTATATAAATCTACAACACGCTTAACTATTGACAAACCTAATCCGCTACCGGTAATATGTTTTGTTTGTTCGTTTTTAACCCTGAAAAACTCATCAAATAATTTATCAGTTTCTTCCTGCGACAAACCTATTCCGGTATCTTTAACAATAATATATATTTTATCGTTAACAGATTTTAATGAAACAAGAACCTCCCCACCATCATTATTATATTTTACTGCATTAGATATCAAGTTGTTAAATATTATTTCAATATCACCTGGATCTGCATTTAGTTTTATATTTTCTTCATCTAAAAGTTTAATCTGCACATCTTTTTGTATTGCATAAGGATTTATCGCTTCTATTGAAAGCTGAGCTATTTCGCCCAATATAATTGTTCTTAATTTTTCAGGTTTCTTTTCAAAATTAATTTTAGTTAAATCAAGTAAATCCATAATCAAATTGCGCATTCCCTTTATTCTCTGTAACGACCTGTCAATCATCTGATCATAAGCTAAAATTTCTTCGCCGGCTTCTTTGTCTTTCATTATATTCAAATATCCTTCGATAGCATATAAAGGAGCTTTCAACTCATGTGATAAGACAGATAAAAACTGGTATCGAATTTCTTTCCCTTCTTTGTTCAATTTTTTTGTCATTCCACGAAGAAAAAGATGTTTCGTTGCGTTTTCAAGAGATGACTTTAACTCCTGAGGAGTAAATGGTTTTGGTATAAAATCGTATGCTCCCTTATTTGTAGCTTTTATTGCTAATTCCAGTGAAGCATAAGATGTTATCATCATAACCAGAATTTCGGGTTTGTTTTTATTAACAAATTCCAAAACGTCTGTACCTTGTATTCCGGGCAATTTATTGTCTAGTAAAACAATATCAATATGATCTGATTTAATTTTTTCTATTGCCTCTTCTCCTGTCTCAACCTCAATTATATTAAAGTCAATATCAGCATCCATAAATGGATAACTAACTGTAAAGTTATTTAATATCCGGCTCACCCCGGAACGTATTCCGGGTTCATCGTCAACCACCATTACATTTAAATTCTTCATCGAATAATTATTTAGTTCAGAGTTCAAAGTTTCAAATTTCAGGGTTTTACCAATTTACCATTTTACAAGCTAACTAATAAACTGCTCCCGAAAGTTTTTGTGATCGCAAACTGCCAACTCTGACAGGGTTTTTCTTCCCTCTATCAACCCACAGGCTCTGTCAGCCTGCCTGTCGCAGACAGGGTTTTTCCGCCACTATATTTTAAGTAATTTATTAATCTCCTTATTTAATTGATCTTTCCTGATTCCTTTTTCCAGATATAAATCTGCTTTGATCCATTGTTTATCAGAGTTTGAATTTACTCCAAACGAAATTCCTGTTTCTGATGCTACTGCAGTAGCCAAAATTATAGGAACATCCGGATGTTTTCTTTTCATCTTATAACATAAAATAAAACCACTATCATCTTTTTCCATCATTAAATCGAATATTGCAAGATCAGGTTTCGTATTTTCAATTAATATTTCAGCTTCTTTTTGGCTTTCAGCCTTAACAACATCAAAACCAAAGCTTTTTATATAAAGTTCCATCTGAAACAAGTAGTCCAAATCGTCATCTGCTATTATTATAAGTTTTTTATTATCTGTCATTATTAATGATTTTAAATTACGTAAATCTTGGGATTGATATTTTAAATTCAGTTCCTGTCGTGCCCTTTTCAGAATCGTTATTTGAATACACTGTTATTTTCCCTTTATGCATTTTTACTATTCCATAAGCTGTAGCTAACCCCAGTCCTGTCCCCACTCCTATGCCTTTAGTCGTATAAAAAGGTTCAAAAATTTTATCAAGAGCTTCCGGATCAATTCCAATTCCGGAATCTTTTATACTAAAAATTGCATTTTCTTTATTTTCTTTCATTTTGATTTCAATTTTGCCTCCCTTCGGCATTGCATCAACCGCATTTTTAATAATATTTGTAATAACCTGTGTCATTTGTTCATGATCAAGCATTGCAAAAGAATCATTCAATTCTGATGAATCAATGTGAATATCAATATTTTTTGGAATGATAACAGCCTCAGTACATTGCTCTGCCAATTTTATAATATTAATCTTACTGTAGTTTACCTGATTTTTTCTGGCAAAATTTAATAAACCACCAACTATTTTCTTACATCTGTTGGTTTGATCAACAATCAATTTAAGATCTTTATATACTTGAGAATCTTTAGCCGATTCATCAAGTAAAATATTGGCATACATAACTACTACACCCAACGGGTTATTTAACTCATGAGCAATTCCTGCCGATAACTGTCCCATACTCGCCATCTTTTCCGATTGCTTAAGTGCTTGTTGTATGGAAGTTAACTTATTGTTAGTAATAGCCAGCTCGTTAACCGAATTATGTAATTTTTCTATTGTAAAAGGTAAACACATTTCATTTTCAGCTAATCCCTGAACAATTGCAGTAGCATGATCTTCGCATGATTCATATCCGCAAGCACCGCAATTTAAATGGTCTTTTGGATCTTTTTTCCCCATGGATTCCAATACTTTTTGTATTTCATTCAAATCAGGGAATTTTAAGATTTTTCGTTTAGCTTCAAATTTAGCCGATAAATCAATGTCAATATATTCATCAATATATTTTTGCCATTTAGTTTCTTTCAAGCTATTAATTTTCTTCTGAACATAATTATTTACAAGTATCCTGCGTGTATAATGTTTTCCCTTGCTCGACATTCCAGGCCCCATAATACATCCATCACAACTCAGTAATTCCAGATGTTGAGAACGTAATAATCCATCTTCAAATTCTTTAATTGCTTCCTGAAAATTATTTCTGCCTTCGGCTACAATAATATTTCCATCAAAAACATCGTCAGTAACTCCGGCAGTTTGCAACAATCCTCTGCTAACAGGAAAAATTGCACCTTTACCACCTAATGGAGGATCAAACTCGGAAGCTTGAACTGTTTTCTGTGTAATTTCTTTTTGTTCAAAAATATCACGCAACTCAGTAAAAGTGATCATTTCGTCCACTTCGTCAGTCTCTGATTTTTTTGCAACACATGGCCCAATAAAAATTATATTAACATCATCTCCATACTTTTTTTTCATAACTCGCGACATTGTAACCATTGGTGAAGCAATAGGGGCTAAATCTTTTACCAATGCCGGGTGGTAATGTTCAATATATGAAACAACAGCAGGACAATCAGAAGAGATAAAACATTTATCATTTCTCTGATCTATTAATTCTCTGTATTTTTTCGCCACCAAATCTGCTCCAAATGCAACTTCTGAAACTACATCGAAACCAATGGCACGAACCATTGAAACAAAAATTTTATAATTTGATATTTCTTCAAATTCGGCCGGAAAGCTTGGGGCTACAATAGCAATATTTTTATTACCGTTTTTTAGTAAGCTATAAACATAATCGACCGTGTTTAAAAATACTTTAGCTCCCTGGCTGCAAACTTTTGTACAATTTCCACAAACAATACATCGCTCATTTAATACCTCTGCCTGCCCGTTAATAATTTTAATGGCTTTGGCAGGGCATTCCCTAACACAGGTATAACATACCCTGCATCTGTTCTTTAGCGTATAAACTAAATCCCTGTTTTTATTAGACACCCTGTTCATGTTAAATTAAAGTAATACATCACGTTTACTATATTTAGTATGAAGCAACTTAATGCATTTCTCATTTAATTGTTCACCCAGAAAGTCATTATATAAACTAATGACTTTTGAGTTCTTGTGTGCAACATTAATCGCTTCTTTATCATCTAAATCATAAATAGCTTTTGATCTGGCCTTTAATGTTTTCTCATCATTATTAAAAGCTTGTCCTCCTCCGTTAATACACCCGCCAGGGCAAGCCATTATTTCAATAAAATGAATATCACTTTTACCTTCCCTGATTTCGGCTATAAGCTTATTAGCTGATTTTAGTCCACTTACGACCGCAATTCCAATTTCCTGTTTTCCAATTTTTACAGATACTTCTTTTCTATCTTTAAATCCTCTTAATTTAGTGATTTTTATATTTGGTAATTCTTCTCCGGTAAAATGATAGTTTAAAGTTCGTGCTACACTTTCAGCAACTCCACCCGTAACCGAAACCATTTTCCCTGCTGAACTTCGGGTATTAAAAGGGACATCAGGCATTTCTTCACCTAATGACTGTACATCGACACCATAAAGTTTAATAAGTTTGAGCAATTCACGTGTTGTTAAAACCACATCTATATCTGAAATACCTTTATGTGTCATTTCTTCGCGCTGAGCTTCAAACTTTTTAGCAGTACAAGGCATTATGGACACTGAAAATATTTTTTCTGGCGATATATCTTCACTTTGTGCAAAATAACTTTTTATTAAAGTTCCCAATATTTGTTGTGGCGATTTGGTTGTAGAAACATTATCAATCATATCCGGATGAGACTGTTCCATATGCTTAATCCAACCCGGACAACAACTACTCATCATAGGTAAATTTTCGTTACTTTTAATTCTGTCTGCAAGCTCTGCTGATTGTTCAAGAATTGCTATATCAGCTGCAAAAGATGTATCAAAAACTTTATTAAACCCTATTCTTCTTAAAACAGCATTTAAAACGCCATTGATATCCTTTCCTGAACGTAATCCTAATTCATCAGCTATAGAAACAGAAATGCTCGGTGAATATTGAGCAATAACGGTTACATCAGTATTACTCAACATCTGTTGAACAATATCCAAGTTTGTTTTTTCGTACAATGCTCCTGTTGG
>DAOWML010000272.1 GCA_030643125.1 Bacteroidales bacterium | reverse complement strand
CAAAGAGCTTTTACCAGTTCTTCATAAAATGTTTCTCGCTGGTTTTGTTTCATAAATGCTGAAGCTTTTTTTAATCGTTTACGGGCATACTTTTTGGCTTTTTTATTTTTAACCAGCATAATATTGGCATTCTCTTTCATTCTTTTCCTGCGGATTAAAAAAATTATAAAGAATAAAAGAGTACCTAATACATAAGCCAGGTAAAAGATTCTGGAACCAAATATAAATTGATTGGCTTTATTCAATTTAATATTATTTTTAATGAATCGGATATCCTGACCCAAAAATTTCACATCTTCTTTTGTAAAAACCGTAGAAACTGTAAGCAAAGTATCTCCTACCGATTTTACAACCTTAATATTAAATGGCCCGGCTTTCTGAGTCTGATATTGATCAGTCTTTGTATCGAAATACGAAAAGCTAAAAGCAGGAATAGTAAATTCTCCTGCATAACGCGGGATCATAAGGTATTCGAAAGTTTTATTTCCTATTGCACCTCTTTCCGAATATTTTATATTATCACTTATTTTTGGATCGTAAACATCAAAGTCGGGTGGGAATTCAATCTTAAGCGGATTAATATATTTTAAATTTCCACTTCCGGAAAGTTTTATCTTTAATTTAACAGCATCATTCGTTTTTACATCAGAATTATCTACAGAAGCTGATAATTTAATTTGTCCTACTGCACCTGAAAAATTATATGGTTTATTTTTAGGGAGATCAGAAACATTGATTGTAACAGAATTACTAATCACCTTGCGACCTTCACTATCAATGGCTCCAAAAAAATCATCGAACATACTTCGTGATCTTCTATTGCCAGGCTTTTGATAATGAACATCCAATTCAAAAGGATTAATTTTTATTTTTCCTGATTTCTGTGGATATAAAATATATTTTTTCAGTACACCTGTTAAATAAACCTGATCATTAATACTTTCTCTATTTAAACTTGTTAATGGCGGAACCTCTAATTCTTCAGTAATAAATCCTTGGAATGATGGTAGTTTAGCATTTTCTAAACGTGTGATGTTTAATCTTGAAAATAGCTTTATTGTAACAATGAGATGCTCTTCACGGTGAACTTTTACTTTGCTAACAAAAATTTTAATGTATAGATCAGAATTAGAAATTTGGTTTTGATTAGTAGTTTGTTGAGATTTATTCGTACCCGAAGGTGAAGTAATTGATCTCTCTTGCCGTGGCGAACCTTTAATAACTTCAATTTTAACAGGGTTAGATTTATATGATTTTTTATCGACCATTACTTCCGCAGATGGAATAGTAAATACGCCTTCTTTCATTGCTTGCAATATGTAAGTATATCTTAGTTCAAAATTCTGGGTTACCTTTCCATTAATAATACTTACATTACTTGATTGTGATGTACTGGGTCCTGCAAGAATTGAAAAAGCATCTACTGTCGTTGCTGAGAAATTATTTGCCTTTGCATTTATTCTATAAATTAGCCTGAATTGCTGACCCAGTTCAACAACTCCTGGTGCCGATGCAGTAAATGTAACATCCTGCGAAAATGCACATTTTGCAAATATTAAAAATAATATGAAATACCACCTTTTCATTTATTATTGTTTAATGTCTATTGATTATTGTCTGTTATTTATTATTTTGTCTATTGTTAATTATTCATTATTCATTGATTTACCATTCTTTTTCTACTTTCACTTTAGCTGCTGCAGCTTGTTGTTCTTTAACTTTTTCCTGCGTATCCTTTTCATCATTAGCTAAAGCCTGCAAAATACGTTCGGCATCTTCCTTTGATATTTGAGGTTGTTGTTGCTGTTGATCTTTATTTTGTTCTTGTTTATCTTTTTCCTGATCTTGATTCTGATCGTTTTTATCTTTATCCTGATCCTGCTGATCTTTATTTTGATCTTGATTATCTTTATCCTGATCCTGCTGTTGCTCTTGTTCTTCCAGTTTCTTTTGAGCATAAGCCAGGTTGTATTTGGTTTCCATGTCGTTCGGATTATTTCTTAAAGCATTTTTATATGCCTCAATACTTTCCTGTAACTTATTACTCTGTAATAGTGAATTTCCTATATTATGATATATTTTTGCCTTTTCCTCTTTACTTACTTCAACATCAGCCAGACTATTGAACTGTTCAATGGCATCTTCATATTTTTCCTGTTTATACAATGCATCCCCTACATTAAAGGCAGGCTCATGAGATTTTTTTTCTTCTAAATCAACGGCTTTTCTATAAGAAACTTCTGAGTTCTCGAAATTTGCATTCTCAAATTCTTTGTTTCCCTGACGAATATATTTACGCTCTTTTTGTGCAAATGCATTCATTGCAATCATTACTAAACTATAAATAAATATAATTTTAATCCACCTCATAATTATGCATTAAGTTTAAATAAATTAAAATTCTTTAACCATTTACTTTTTCTCTCAGGCATAAAAATATCCATAAGAATAAAAAAAAGGGCTATCCCCAATAAATACTGAAAACGATGTTCAAATTCGGTATAAATTTTTTCCTCCATTTCTTTATCTTCCATTTTGTTAATACGCTCAAATAATTTATTCAATCCTGTTTGAGTATTATTAGCTCTTATAAATACACCAGCTCCTGCAGAAGCAATTTCTTGTAAAGTTTTTTGATCTAACTTGCTAATGACCGTATTTCCATCTTTATCCTGTTGAAATATAGTTTGCCCATAAGCTTTTTGTAAAGGTATTGGAGCTCCCTGAGGGCTTCCCATTCCTACGGTATGTATTGTAATCCCTTTAGTATTAGCTAACTCAGCAGCTTTTACAGCATCATCCTCATGATTTTCACCATCTGAAATAACAACTAGAGCTTTCTCCATATTACTTTCAGGGGTGAACGAATTCATGGCTAAATCAATGGCTGAACCAATGGCTGTTCCTTGTTTCGAAACGATATTGGTATTTATAGATGATAAAAACATTTTTGCAGCAGCATAATCCGAAGTAACAGGTACCTGAATATATGAATCGCCTGCAAATACTATTAAACCAATACGGTCATTCTCCATATTATCAATTAACTTAGATATAGCTAGTTTTGCTCTTTCAAGCCTATTTGGTTTAATATCTTCGGCTAACATACTATTCGAAACATCAAGGGCAATAATTATTTCGGCACCTTTACGTTTTACTTTTTCAAGTTTTGATCCAAATTGAGGATCAGCTAATGCAAATATTATGGCTATTATGGCTATTGTTAAAAATATGAATTTAAGAACAGGACGACTTTTAGATACAAAAGGCATTAACTGTTCAATTACACTCATGTCACCAAATTTATTGAGTGCTCTTTTCTTATAATACTGTGCAAACCCAAATAACAGGATTAAAACTGGTATAATTAACAATAAATACAAATATTCCGGGTTCCCAAATCTAAACATATTCATTAGTTATAAAGTTTTGAGTTATAAGTTTTGAGTTAACTCGCAACTCAAAACTCGCAACTCTGAACTATTATGGTATTTGTCTTAACAATGTGTTTCTTAATATAATATCAGATAAAAGTAAAAATGCAGCCAATAGTACAAACGCTAAAAACTCTTCATCCTTTTGGCTAAACTCTTTTACTTCAATTTTTGATTTCTCTAATTTATCAATCTGTTCGTATATCTGTTTTAACTTTTTATTATCAGTTGCTCTGAAATATTCACCTCCTGTATTTTGAGCAATTTCCTGTAAAGTTT
>DAOWML010000167.1 GCA_030643125.1 Bacteroidales bacterium | reverse complement strand
AAATTTGCTAAATTAAATTAATTTAATGCATCAAATTATATGGAGCAGTTTTTTGATTTTGAAAAGATCGTGAATTTAAGACATGAGTTACACAAATATCCTGAATTGTCGGACAATGAATTTATAACCGCCGAGCGAATTATTAATTTTTTATCTCATCATAATCCTTCGGAGTTAATACGCGGAATAGGAGGTAATGGAATAGCCTGTATTTTTAAAGGACAGGAAGACGGTCCATCAATTTTGTTCCGTTGCGATATGGATGCGTTGCCTATTGACGAAATAAATGATTTTGAATATAAATCGACAGAAAAAAGTGTTTCTCATAAATGCGGACACGATGGACATATGGCAATTATTGCAGGATTAGCAGATGTATTTTCAAAAAATCTACCACCGAAAGGACAAGTTGTTTTATTGTTTCAGCCTTCGGAAGAAAATGGACAAGGAGCTTACAGGATAGTAAATGATGAAAAATTTAAAAAATTAAAGATAGATTATGTTTTTGCCTTGCATAATTTGCCGGGATTTAAAAAAGGGAGTATTCTTTTAAGAGATGACACATTTGCTGCAGCCTCAAAAGGAATGATTGTTAAACTTACAGGTAAAACTTCTCATGCAGGAGAACCGGAAAATGGCAATAGTCCGGCTCTTGCAATGGCTGATATAGTTAGGGAGTTGACTTTATTACCAAAACGGGAAAATGTATTTTCAGATTTTACACTTGCTACAGTAATACATGCACGATTAGGAGAAGTGGCTTTTGGTACAACACCGGGTTATGCAGAAGTTATGACGACTTTAAGAACGTATACAAATTCTGATATGGAATTATTAACAAAACTTGCAGAAAAAATTGCTACAAAAAACGCTAAAAAAGGCAAATTGAAATGTGAAATTTCCTTTGTTGAGGAATTTCCGGCAACTGTAAATAATTCAAAACTCGTAAAATATATTGAAGAAGTAGCTAATTTAAATCAAATTAACTACGAATATTTAAAAAATCCATTTCGTTGGTCTGAGGATTTTGCGCATTTTACTATGCAACATCCCGGAGCATTGTTTGGTTTAGGATCTGGGATTGATCATCCGCAATTGCATAATTCGGATTATGATTTTCCGGATGAAATTATAGAAACAGGAGTTAAAATGTTTCATGAAATATATAAGCATATTGTTAATAATTCTGAATAAATAAAAATTTATCCCTTTATTTAAAACATTTTGGACACTATTCTCGTTAGACAATAAGCAACTAAATTCAATTATTGTTTTTGATTCCAGAAAAAAATTGTTTCTTTGCATAATTTTTCGTATAGTTGTTTGTTTTGGGCTTAGGGTAAATGTCTATTATAACCAGTTTTTAGTCAATTTTTTGTTTGGTATTAATGCAATATATATCCCCCAAATTTTAAAGTATAATAAATTGTTTGAAAAGGAGAGACTGAAATGAGACAGTTGAAAATTACAAAATCTATCACTAATCGCGATAGTTCATCTCTTGAAAAATATTTACAGGATGTTGGAAAAGAGCAGATGGTAACTGCTGAAGAAGAAGTAGAATTAGCACAAAGAATTCATAAAGGTGATAGGGATGCCTTAGAAAAATTAACGAAAGCAAACTTGCGTTTCGTTATCTCTGTAGCTAAGCAATATCAGTTTCAAGGCTTGAGTCTTCCGGATTTAATTAACGAAGGTAACTTAGGATTAATTAAAGCTGCTGAAAGATTTGACGAAACTAAAGGTTTCAAATTTATATCATACGCAGTATGGTGGATTCGTCAATCTATTTTACAAGCTATAGCAGAACAATCAAGAGTTGTTCGCTTACCTTTGAATAAAGTTGGATCATTAAATAAAATTCATAAAGCATATTCAATTTTAGAGCAAAAATACGATCGCACTCCTACAGCAGAGGAGTTAGCCGAATATATTGATTTGCCAACAGATAAAGTTCAAGATACTATGCAACTTTCGGGTAAACCCCTTTCTGTTGATGCCCCTTTTGCCGATGGTGAGGAAGGAAGTTTGTTGGATGTTATGGAAAATCATGATTCTCCAAATGCTGATAATAGCTTATTGGAAGAGTCCCTTGCAAAAGAAGTTGAAAGAACTTTAAGTATTTTGCCTGAAAAAGAAAGAATGGTTTTAAGGTACTACTATGGTATTGGTGGTAAAGACTTATCTTTAGAAGAAATTGGTTACGAGTTAGGTTTAACACGAGAACGTGTTCGACAGATTAAAGAGAAGGCAATTCGCCGATTAAGACATTCTTCTAAAAATAAGCTTCTTAAGAAGTATTTGGGTTAATAATTCATAATTAGCTTATTAAGGCTGCTTTTTTTAGGGCAGCCTTTTTTGTATAAGATGTTTCGTTCTGGAGTTGACATAAAATCAACTTATTTTTCCTGCAATATTTCTTTGATTTTATTTTCGATTGAGAGTAGCAAATGAATGTCTGTTTCGCCCAAAATCATTAAGCGTTCCATTATACGATTATAAATATTCGAATCTTTAATAAAACCAATTTCAGAAAGAATATCTTCGGTTTTAGTTTTTAAGATGTTTAATTCAGCCTGATCAGGTTTACTGTAAGGTTTTTTCTCATCGTATTCCAGCATCGATAATGTATATGCATAAATCATTACCGATTGAGCAAGATTTAATGACGGGTAAGTAGTTTTCATTGGAACACTTGTAACAATATCACAGAGTTTTAATTCTTCGTTGGTTAAACCACTTTCTTCGCGTCCAAAAACTATAGCCATATTTTTGATACTCGATGCCTTTGCTTTAATCAATTCATTTATTTTATGCGAAGGATAATAATCTTCGTTTACTCGTCGCTTTTTAGCCGATGTTCCTATAATCCAGTCAATATTTTGTGTGGCCTGTTTTAAGGAATTATATACTTGTGCATTTTCCAGTATTTCGTTGGAAGCATGTGCCAGCCAACCAGCTTTTTCGTCTAAATGAGCTTTGGTATTTACTAATTTTAATGATGAAAAGCCCATTGTTTTAATAGCACGTGCTGCAGCTCCCACATTTTCGGGTACGGCAGGTTCAACAAGAATAAAATGAATTTGCATAATTATTTATATTTTCAATGTCATTCCGGAAGCTGTGCCTGCCGTCAGGCAGCGTAGCGGATATCCGGAATCTAAAAACATCCAGATTCCTGCGTTACTCGCTTCGCTCATGAGAAAAGTTCGCAGGAATGACAATGGTTTTATTTAGTTGTTCAGGCTTAAATAATAATTTATTGCTTCGTTTATAAAACTGTTAAAAGGATAAAGAGCCTTAAAAGTTTCTATGATCTCATCAGTAAATTTATTTGATGTTACTAAATCTTCCTTAATATATTTAATTACCGTGTAATGTTTATGCCTAAGCAAATCGATATCTTCAAAATCTTTTGGAAAACCCTTAGGTGCGGTTTTCAACTTATCTTCGCTGGCAATTTCTTTAAAATGTTTTTTAAAGTTTTTATCATTAATTATTTTTTTGAAATCTTCTGTGTTTTCAAAAATTTCTGTGCGAACAGCCTTTAGCCTGTCAGGTGGCGGCATATAAATTCCTCCTGCCAGGAAACAATTTTCCGGCTCAATATGAATATAATATCCTGCAAACCCTGCATTTCTGCCTCCCTGAACAATAAAACCACCAAAATTTGTTTTGTATGGCGATTTATCTTTCGAAAACCGGATATCGCGGTTTATTCTGAAAATACATTTCTTAGGGTCAATATTTTTTACAGAATCATCAAACTGAGCAATATCAGCAATCGTATGTGCAATAAGTTGTACGAACTCTTTTTTTACAAGCTGGTAAGTTGGTTTATTTTCATGAAACCATTCTTTATTATTGTTTTCTTTTAAATCATATAAAAACTGGAGAAGACTTTTGCTTAACATAATATGTTGTTTTAGTATGTTGAATATACAAATATCAAATAAATTCCAAAAAGCAAGCATCAAATATCAAATAAATTCTAAATTTCAATTTTAGAAATATTTAAATATCAACTTTAAAGTCATATTAAGTTTTGGCATTTGGATATTATTTGGATTTTGTTATTTGTTATTTGAAATTTTATTTAATAAGATGATATTCCTTTATCTTTACAAACAATGCTACAAAAGGTTTAATAATAAGAGATATGAAAACTTCTATTTTAGAAAGATTTTTGAGATATGTTCAAATTGATACGCAATCGAATGAGGATTCTGAAACTTATCCAAGTACGCAGAAACAATTCGATTTAGCCCGATTACTTGAAAAAGAATTAAATGAATTGGGGCTTGAAAATGTTGGAGTAGATCAGTACGGATATGTAACTGCTACTTTACAGTCAAATATAAATAAAGAAGTTCCTGTTATTGGTTTTTTGGCTCACATGGATACTGCTCCTGATATGAGCGGAGAAAATGTTAAACCACAGATTTTTGAAAATTACAATGGTAAAAATATAATCATTAATAAAGACCTGGATGTTTGCTTATCGGTAAAGGAATTTTCTGAATTAAAAAATTACATAGGTCAAACGATTATTACAGCAAGCGGAAAAACACTATTGGGAGCCGACGATAAAGCCGGTATTGCCGAAATTATGACCTCTATTGAATATCTGGTTAAAAACCCGCATATTGAGCATGGAACCATAAAAGTTGCTTTTACGCCTGATGAAGAAATAGGTAAAGGAGTTGATCATTTTGATGTGAAGAAATTCGGAGCTGATTACGCTTATACTGTAGATGGCGGGCCAATAGGTGAGTTGGAATATGAGAACTTTAATGCTGCTTCGGCTACCGTTAAAATTCAGGGTAGGAATATTCATCCGGGATATGCAAAAGACAAAATGATAAATTCTATTCTTGTAGCCACTGAATTAAATGAAATGCTTCCTGTTGGGCAAAGGCCGGAATTAACAACTGATTACGAAGGGTTTTTTCATATTGTAAAATTCAACGGAACCGTTGAAAATTCAGAAATAAAGTATATTATTCGTGATCATGATAAAGCGAAGTTTGAAAACAAGAAAACTTTGATACAGGATATTGTTGCCTTAATTAATAAAAAATATAATCAGGAAGTTGCAAAATTGGAATTGAAAGATCAGTACTATAATATGAAAGAGAAAGTTGAACCTGTTATTCATATTGTTGAACAGGCCAAACAGGCAATGATTGAAGTTGGTGTACAAGCTGATGTAAAACCAATTCGTGGAGGAACCGATGGCGCAAGACTTTCATATATGGGTTTACTTTGCCCCAACATTTTTACGGGTGGGCATAATTACCACGGTAAGTATGAATTTATTCCTTTGGAGTCGATGGAAAAAGCTGTTCAGGTTATTTTGAAGATTATAGAGAAAACTATTTTATAGCATTTTTTGGTAATGGAACTAATTTATATCAAAACCTTTATCGTGGTTCTAGTGTAATTTAGAGTTGAAAAAATGAAGGGCTAAAGCCCTGTTTTCATAGCACATCCATAACCCCAGCTTCCTGCCAGCCGGCAGGCTGGTAAAGCTGGGGTTATGTAGTACACTAAAGAGAAGGACTTTAGTCCAAAAAATATCGAGTTTAACAACGCTGAATTAAAACAGAGTATTTATCGTTTATAAAAGTATTGTTCTTTATGGCTTTCTTTATAAAAAAAAAGGCTGTCTTTCGGCAACCTTTTACTATTTATATTTTATTAGAATTTATCTTTTATTT
>DAOWML010000095.1 GCA_030643125.1 Bacteroidales bacterium | reverse complement strand
TTGCCACTAAGACACAAACCTGCTTGCCACCTGCCTGACACCTGACTTGCCATGCCTATCGGCAGTTCTAAACTCTGTCAGGTCTTCCCTTTCGCATTCCGCCCTAGACTCTAACAGGTTTTGTTATCTACTACTGTATCCTGCTATCTGAATTCTTATTTTGCATAATTTATTGCTCTAGTCTCCCTAATCACTGTAATTTTAATTTGGCCAGGATAAGTCATTTCATTTTGAATTTTTTGAGAAATCTCATAAGATAACTTTTCAGCATCTTCATCACTTACCTTTTCACTTCCTACAATAACACGTAATTCTCTACCAGCCTGAATAGCATAAGTTTTCATTACACCGGGGTGGGCTAGTGCTAATTCTTCTAAATTTTTTAATCGCTTGATATAAGATTCGACAACCTCTCTTCTAGCTCCGGGACGTGCTCCGGAAATAGCATCACAAACCTGAATAATTGGAGAAATAAGTGATGTCATTTCAACTTCATCGTGATGAGCACCTATAGCATTACAAACCTCTGGTTTTTCTTTTAGTCTCTCAGCTATTTTCATACCAAGAATAGCATGTGGCAATTCCGGTTCATCATCTGGTACTTTACCAATATCATGTAATAATCCGGCTCGTTTAGCTAATTTAGTATTAAGTCCTAATTCAGCAGCCATAATTGCTGAAAGATTAGCTACTTCACGAGAGTGTTGTAATAAGTTTTGGCCGTAAGAAGAACGGTATTTCATTTTTCCAATTAATCTTATAATTTCAGGATGTAAACCATGAATACCCATATCAATAGCAGTACGTTTTCCTACTTCGATGATTTCTTCTTCGATTTGTTTTTGAGTTTTCTGAACAACTTCCTCTATTCTGGCAGGGTGTATTCTTCCATCGGTAACAAGTTGATGCAATGCTAATCTGGCAATCTCACGACGAACAGGGTCAAATGCTGAAAGAACAATTGCTTCAGGAGTATCATCGACAATTATTTCAACACCAGTAGCAGCTTCTAAAGCTCTGATATTTCTACCTTCACGTCCAATAATCCTACCCTTAATCTCATCATTATCAATATTAAATACAGTTACCGAGTTTTCTACTGCTGCTTCTGTAGCTACTCGTTGAACAGTCTGAACAACAATACGTTTCGCTTCTTTATTGGCAGTCATCTTAGCCTCTTCCATAATCTCATTGACTTTAGACATTGCCTCAGTTTTAGCTTCAGCTTTTAGAGATTCTATTAATTGTTCTTTAGCTTCTTCCGCTGACAATCCTGAAATTGCTTCTAGCTGTTCTACCTGCTGTCTATGCATTTTATCAAGCTCTTCCCCACGCTTTTCAACGAGGTCCATCTGAACTTGTAAGTTTTCACGTATAACGTCAATCTCTTTTCCTTTTCTTTGATTTTCTTCAAATTTTTGTGAAAGAGAAATTTCTTTTTGTCTATATTTATTTTCAGCTGCTACTAATTTATATGAACGTTCATTTATATCTTTTTCGTGTTCACTTTTTAATTGTAAAAATTTTTCTTTAGCCTGAAATATTTTATCTTTTCTAATAACTTCTGCCTCTGTTTCAGCATCTCTAATTATTTTTTTGCTTTTTGTTTTTAAAGCTTTATCCCAAATAAAATAGGAAATAAATCCTCCAAGCACAAAAGCAACAGAAGCAGCAATTATTCCAACTACAGCTACTGATATTGTCCCAAATATTATTGATATAATCATATCTTGTTTGTTTAAAATTTATATATAAAAAACCCGCATTATTATCTTCAATTCTCTAAAAACCCCAATTAGAAATGGGTGGAGCTGCCACTCAATTTCGGCCATCCCCTGTTCCCGAAGGAATTCCGACGAATCGGAATGGGGCCCGCCCTCAATCAAACAAGCTTTACTCCAATTAGTAAAGTGTTGAGTTTCACAGACATTAAAGAAATAATACGGGCAAAATCGTAATTAATATTTTAAAGAACGCTAGTATTCTCTTTTTAAAAATTCATTTAACTCGTTATCCAAGTCTTTTAATTCTTCTAAAACAGGCGATGATTCAAGATTAGAGTCACATTCTATTACTTTTATTACATATTGCAAGGCTGCCATTGCTAAAAAATCCTGTATATCTTTATCGGTGTATCTTTGTTTATATTGTAACACCTTTTCATTTATCATTTTCGCTGCCTTACGAATCTTCTCCTCATCTTTTCTGTCTATTTTAAGTGGATAATATCTATCTGCAACATTAACCCTTATTGATAATTTATCTTCCATTATCTATTCAGATTCTATCTGTTTAAAAGAGCAATACATTTGTCGATCTCCCGCACAATTCCGTTAATCTTTATTTTAGCATCGTGACTATCACCAGTTGATGCTAAAAGACTTTTTGCTAATTTAAGCTTATTATATTTATTTTTCAAAAAATCTAATTCAGCTTCTTTATTTTTTATCTGTATTTTATATTCTTCTGTTTGTTTTTTAAGCTCTGTATTTTTTACTTTTAAATCATTGTACAAAGATAATAATTTTTTAACCTTATCTTTTAAAGTACTCGCTATATCTTTTTGTTCAATCTCCATGATTATCTATAAAAAGCAAATGCAAAATTAATATAGCCTAAGCTATTTTAAAAATATTAGTTCCTTAATTTTTATTATAAAACAAATTTAATTTTAGTTTTGTTGTTTTAAAAACTAAAACATTATTTACCTGTATAAATTTATATAAAATAATGCAATATAAAAAGCTAAGTTTATTATTTTACTCTCTCTTCTTTACATCTTTTACATACAGTCAAATAAATTATGAGAATATAATTTTTCGTTCACCCATTGACTTCCCTATTTATTTATCAGGCAATTTTGGAGAAATACGGTCAACCCATTTTCATGCAGGTATTGATATTAAAACACAAGGTGTTATTGGTAAAAAGATATATGCAGTTGAAGAGGGATATATATCCAGAATAAAAGTTTCTGTAAACAGTTATGGTAAAACCATTTATATCAATCATCCTAATGAATATACAACAGTATACGGTCATCTGAGTAAATTCAATTCTAAAATTGACAAACTGGTAAAAGACATTCAATATCAAAACAATGAATTTGAAATAAATTATTTTCCAAAACAAGGAGACCTGCCTGTACAAAAGGGAGTAGTTATTGGATTTTCCGGGAATACAGGTAGCTCAGAAGGACCTCACTTACATTTTGAAGTACGTGAAACTATTAACCAGATTCCGGTAAACCCATTATTTTTTAATTTTGATGTTAAAGACAATATCGCTCCTGTTTTATATAGTCTTGTTATTTATCCTTTAAATAAAAACAGTAAGATAAATAACTGCCGTGAAATAAAGCATCTTAAACTAAAGAAAAATAATGATTCATACACTATTGTCGATACTAATCAGATTCACTTATCAGGAGATATTGGTTTTGGAATAGAAATGTATGATTACCTGAACAACTCGCGAAACAGGTGCGGAATTTATACTTTATCAGTATTTATTGACAGTTTATTAATTTATAATCATTCAATTGACAAATTCTCGTTTTATGAAACAAGATATGTAAAAAGTCATATTGATTATGCAGAGAAAATCAGATCAAAAAAGACCATTCAGAAAACTTTTATAGCTCCAAATAATAATTTAAGTATTTATAAATCTAATTTGAACAAAGGGATTTATTCATTTAATAAAGATACCTCTTATAATGTAAGAATTATTGCAACAGACGTGTATGGGAATAATTCAGAACTTTCTTTTCACGCAATCGGACAGTTACAAGATTTACCAAACCCACTTGTTAAGGATTCAATAAATGGAATATTTATGAACTGGGAAACAGAAAATGTTTTCGAAGGTGATGAAATTAAAATAATCATTCCTAAAAAGTCTTTGTTTGACACTATTTATTTTAAATATTCCAAATCTGAGCCAAAATATAGAGCATATTCAAATATACATCATATACATAATATTTATACTCCCCTAAATAAAGGTTATTCACTTTCAATAAAGACATTGGGCTTGCCAGATGAATTATCTAATAAAGCTTTAATTGCAGAAATTTTGGATGAAGAAATAAATTCAATCGGAGGAGAATTAATTAACGGATATATTGTTTCCGAAGTAAAAATATTCGGTGATTTTATTGTTTTGGTCGATACAATTTCACCTGAAATAAAACCCTTATCAGATTTTAATAATCTGAAGGGTAAGAAAATTAAATTTTTAATTACAGATGATTTATCCGGAGTAAAATCATACAATGGATATATTGATAACAACTGGGCCTTATTTGAATATGACCAGAAAAACGATTTGCTATTTTATATCATGGATAGTGAAAAAATTAATAAAAATAACGAACATGAACTCGAATTATTTGTTATTGACAATAATGATAATATTTCAACTTATTATACAACATTTTACTGGTAAAAACTAAAACTATGAAAACAATATTATTCTGGACATTAGCAGTTGTAATAACATTAGCATCGGCTTATTACCAAAGAAAAACAGGGCCAACCTATCCAAAAAAAGTTGAAATTCAATTTGCTGATAATTCAATTAAATTTGCTTTACCAAGAAGTAGTGATTCCAATGAAGATCGCGTGGTTGAACTTCCTACAAATAATGCTTTTAATTCAGTAAAATTGCATTACAGACGTTTCCCTGTTAACGAACCTTTTTCCACACTTAATTTTAAACAACAAGATAATAAACTAATAGCTTATTTACCCAAACAAGCTCCTGCTGGCAAACTGGAATATTTTTTATCGTTTAAAAGTTCAGAATCTGAAGAAGAAATTGAAACAGAGCATGTGGTTATTCGATTTAAAGGAAGTGTACCTGCGTGGGCTTTAATTCCACATATCATATTCATGTTTGTTGCCATGCTATTGTCCAACCTTTCGGGTTTATTTGCTTTAGGGAAAATTGAGAAACATGTATTTTATGGTAAATTAACTTTATTATTACTTTTATTTGGAGGAATGATTTTCGGGCCTATTGTTCAACATTATGCTTTTGGACAAGCATGGACTGGAATTCCTTTTGGTTGGGATTTAACGGATAATAAAACTTTAATTGCAGTTATCTTTTGGTTGGTAGCTGTTTTAGGAAATCGAAAATCTCCTAAGTATAGATACACTTTAATTGCATCAATTGTACTTTTTCTTATTTATATTATTCCTCACAGTTTATTCGGATCAGAATTAGACTATTCAAGCGGGGAAGTTATAACAGGATTTATTCAGCTATTATTTTAAAATAAGAAAGCAGGACTTCAAAGTCCTGCTTAAATTTCTTTTTAAACTAAACAGCCTACTCTTCAGGAGCTTCTTCAGTTTCTTCTACTTCTTCTACTTCTGCTTCTTCAGCAACAGCTTCTTCAGTTTCTTCAACAACTGCTTCTTCAACAACTGCTTCTTCAACTTCTTCTACTGCTTCTATCGCTGCTTCTTCAACTTTTTCTTTTACATTACCGCAAGAATAAAAAGCAGTAAAACTAACAAGTGCTAAGGCTACTAGTAATAATTGTAATTTTTTCATGTTGTAAATTGATTTAAATTATAATTTAGGATTCCTAACAAAAGTAGCAAAATATTTGTAAAATCAATAAGTTAAGACAGTTTTATTGATTATTTTTTTGTTAACCAAATCAATTATTAATAACCTATCTGTACATCAAATCCAGCTTTGAACCACCTTCCAGGCATTTTTACATTACCAATATCAGTATAATTCTCATTTAAAATATTACTTGCTTCTGTATAAATTGTTAGAAGCTTATAATTCCATGACAGTTTTGCATCAAATATCCAAAATGGATTAAAATCTTGCTCTCCAAAATAATCGTTAATATTAAAATCATATTTTAAATAACTTCCCGCTCGATCCTGGTATTTTAAATTCCAGGATAAATTCAGTTGATTTAATATTTTATGATTAACAGAAATAATCAAATTATGCTTTAAATAATTTAATGAATACTTTGTATCATACTCACCTGAATTCGACTGTTGATCTAAATAATTGTAGTTAATATTTATAAAATCGATTAAGAACTTATTAATCTGTAGCGAATTAGAAATAGTAAACCCTTGTGTTTTAACATCAGTTAAATTTTGTGTTTCCCATTTAGCATCCGGATCAGCATTTGTAGGTTTAACCCATGCTATCAAATTTTTTGAGTCACGATAATAAAAACTCAAATTTGATTTAATAAAACTATTATTGAATTTTAAACCTGCTTCATAACTCCATGCCTCCTCTGGTTTTAAATCAGGATTTCCTATGTTACTTGGACCGGAATAAAACAAATCTGTAAATGTTGGTAAACGAAGCGATTTGTTGAATGTTAAATATGTTTTAATATTCTTTTGGAAACTATAACTAAGGTCAACCCCGGGATATATATTAAATTCAAAATCATTTTCAGAAACCCAACTAGCTAACAAACCGGAAGAAAATGAAAAGTTTCCCACTACAAAAGAATGTTCCAAAAAATAATTTGATACTGTTCTCGAATATTTATGTGTATAAAATCCATCCTGTTCTCCAATCGCCTTAATCGTATCATCCATTGGTTCACCTAAAACATTGCTCCAAATATTTTCTGAACGTAACTCTGCTCCAAACGATGTTATTCCATATTTTGTACTCATACGCGAATCTAACTTAATTCCATAAACATCTGTTAAATGATAATTATGTCCTGCGTACCAAGCTGCCGGCTCATATCTAAATAATTCAAATCTATCCTGATGTCGACGAAAATATACAACCGGAATTAATTTAATCTTCTTTCCTGTTTCAAATTTAAGACTTGTAAAAGTTGTTTTTGTTTGTTCGTATTGATCAGGATAAGCAGGAGTATAAAAACTATTTGCTCCAAATTCTTTATTCGTGTATCCTATCTGAAAATCGATCTTCCCTTTTTCTGATTTATAGAGAGAATTATAAAATAAATTATATTGATCATAATCGGTATTTTTCATGTACCCATTACTCTGTGATTTCGATACTGATATAAAATGTTTGGTATTTTTAATTTTATAAGAACTTACCAGGTTTCCTGAAAATAACCCAAAATCACCAGCTGTAAATCCAGCCCTTGTATAATTTTTGTCGGATTGATTAGTAATTATATTTATTGCACCACTAAATGCATTGGGACCAAAAACTCGGGATCCGGGACCTTCAAGTATTTCTATACGTTCAACTGAAAATAAATCGATTGGAAGGTTTAAACTATGATGTCCTGTTTGCGGGTCGGTAATATTAACACCATTGAGAAGAATTAAGTTTTGATCGAATGAGCCACCTCTTATACTAATATCGGATTGTATTCCATGTGCACCACGTTGCCTGATATCTATTCCTGAAAAAATTTTAAGTAATTCATTCACACTTGAAACAGGCATTAGTTTTATTTCCTCTTTATCTATCGTAGTCACTAACCTTGAAAGCTGTGAATAAATTACCGGAGCCCGTTGTGCACTTACAATAACTTCTTCGAGATCAAGATTTTTTGTAACTGTTGTATCAGTTTGACTTAATACCTGCACAGGAAGTAATACGATGGAATAAGCTACACTCAGCCTTGTGATTTTTACAATTTTATTTAAAGTATTAAATACTGCATAAGCTTTTCTATTCCATCTTTTAAAGATTATAATTGATTCTTTTAAACTTGTTTTTAATTGATTTTTCATTTTAAATTGCTATAAAATTAATAAGCTAGCAAATTTATATAAAATGACTGTAATACCTTATTTCTTATCATA
>DAOWML010000219.1 GCA_030643125.1 Bacteroidales bacterium | reverse complement strand
TCTTCAAAACTGGTGAGTCTTTGGTCTTCATCTCTGGAATATTTAATAACGATTTTATTAGAATCGACATATTCAACTACTCCGTTGCCTTCAGCGTTAATAAGAACTCTTGAGTCTCTTGCAACAAAACCTTCAATACCTGTACCAACTATAGGTGCTTCCGCATTTAATAGTGGAACTGCCTGACGCATCATATTAGAACCCATTAAGGCTCTGTTTGCATCGTCATGTTCCAGAAATGGTATTAATGATGCAGCAATAGATGCAATTTGATTAGGTGCAATATCAATAAGGTCAACTTTTTCTCTTTCAATAATAGGATAATCAGCAAGGTAACGTCCTTTTACTTTTGGATTTTTAAAACTTCCATCTTCGTTTAAGACAGTACTTGCCTGAGCTATTATTTTATTTTCTTCTTCTTCGGCTGTAAGATAAATAGGTTTTTCATCTGTTTTAATCTTACCGTTTTCAACTCTTCTGTAAGGTGTTTCAATAAAACCAAGCTTATTGATTTTAGCAAAAACACAGAGTGAAGAAATCAAACCGATATTTGGACCTTCAGGAGTTTCTATTGTACATAGTCGTCCGTAATGAGTAAAGTGAACATCACGAACCTCAAAACCTGCTCTTTCGCGAGAGAGACCTCCTGGTCCTAATGCAGAAATTCTTCTTTTATGAGTTACCTCTGATAATGGATTTGTTTGATCCATAAACTGAGATAATGCATTGGTACCAAAAAATGAATTGATAACCGATGATAAAGTTTTTGCATTAATTAAATCGGTTGGTGTAAATACTTCATTGTCTCTTACATTCATTCTTTCGCGAATAGTACGAGCCATTCGTGTAAGTCCGACACCAAACTGAGATGAAAGTTGTTCTCCAACTGTTCTTACTCTACGATTACTCAAGTGATCAATATCATCAACATCAGTTTTTGCATTTGCAAGTTTGACGAGATATTTGATTATCGAAATAATATCTTCTTTTGTAAGAACCTTTGTTTCGTTAGGAATATTCAAATTCAGTTTTTTATTGATCTTGTATCTTCCAACTTCACCAAGGTCATAACGTCTGTCAGAGAAAAATAATTTATCTATAATTCCTCTTGCTGTTTCTTCATCAGGTGGTTCAGCATTTCTAAGCTGACGGTAGATGAATTCTACAGCTTCTTTTTCAGAGTTTGCCGTATCTTTTTGAAGAGTGTTAAAGATGATGGAATAATCAATTCTTTGTCCTTCTTCTTTTTCTTTGTGAAGAAGAATATGTTTTATTCCGGCATCAATAATTTGATCAATGTGTTGATTTTCAAGAATTGTTTCACGATCAATAATAACTTCTGTACGTTCGATTGAAACTACTTCTCCGGTATCTTCATCAACAAAATCTTCGATCCATGATTTAACAACTCTTGCTGCTAAGCTTCGTCCGATAACTCTTTTCAGACCTGCTTTGCTAACTTTAACATCTTCGGCAAGGTCGAAAATTTCAAGTATTTCCTGATCGCTTTCATAACCAATAGCTCTTAATAATGTTGTTACAGGTAATTTTTTCTTCCTGTCGATGTAAGCATACATCACATTATTAATATCAGTTGTAAATTCCATCCAAGAACCTCTGAAAGGGATAATTCTGGCAGAATACAACTGTGTGCCGTTAGCATGGAAACTTGTACCAAAAAATACTCCGGGTGAACGGTGTAGCTGAGATACAATAACTCTTTCGGCACCATTAATAATAAAAGTGCCTTTTGGACTCATGTACGGGATCATTCCAAGATATACATCTTGAATGATTGTTTCGAAATCCTCGTGATCAGGATCGGTACAATAAAGTTTTAGTTTAGCTTTAAGTGGTACACTGTATGTTAAACCTCTTTCGATACATTCATTAATTGAATATCTTGGAGGATCAATAAAATACTTCAAGAATTCAAGAACGAAATTGTTTCTTGCATCAGTAATTGGAAAATTATCACTAAAAACTTTATATAAGCCCTCATTAATACGATTTTCAGGATTTGTTTCCAATTGGAAAAAATCCTGAAAAGATTTTAATTGTACATCAAGAAAGTCAGGGTATGGAAAACTACTTTTTGTTGATGCAAAATTTATTCTATCAAATGTTTGTGAAGCCAAGATTTTATAAGTTTTAAGCCTGCCTTTCGGCAGAAAAGTTTGTAGTATAAATTATTAATTATCAAAGTCATAATTAGACGATCAATTATGTAATCAAATCTAAAAAAGTTTATGTTCTTTTGATATAAAACAAACCTCTACTTTACTTAATTTCTACCTCTGCTCCAGCTTCCTCTAATTGTTTTTGTAATGCTTCTGCTTCGTCTTTAGTAATTCCTTCTTTGATAGCTGCAGGAGCTGAATCAACTAATTCTTTTGATTCTTTAAGTCCTAAGCTGGTAAGTTCTTTTACTAATTTAACAACTGCAAGTTTAGATTGACCGTGAGCTTTAAGAATAACATTAAATTCAGTTTGTTCTTCAGCTTCAGCAGCAGCTTCTCCGCCTGCAGGACTTGCAACAACAGCAGCAGCAGCTGGTTCAATACCGTATTCTTCTTTCAGAATGTTAGCTAATTCGTTTACTTCTTTAACTGTTAAGTTTACTAACTGTTCTGCAAAATTTTTTAAATCTGCCATTTTATTATAATTTTTATAATGTTTTTTAAAATTGAATTGTGTTTTATTTACTTAAATTTTTATTCTGATTTTTCAGATAGGGTTTCTAATATTCCAGAAATTTTTTGTCCACCTGATTTTAAAGCTGAAATAACATTTTTAGCCGGTGATTGAAGTAATCCAATGATGTCTCCAATAACTTCTTCTTTTGATTTGATGTTTGATAATAAATCAAGTTGTTCATCGCCAAAATATGTTGCTTCTTCAATAAATGCTGCTTTTAGAATAGGTCGATCTTTTGTTTTTCTGAATTCTTTGATAACTTTTGCCGGAGCATTACCCGCCTGAGCAAACATAATAGATGTTGGACCGGTACATGAATCAACAAGTGAGTCAAAGTCTTTTTCGCATCTATCAAATGCTTTTTTTAGAAATGTATTTTTAACTACTTGTAAATTTATGTCTTTTTTATAGCAAATACCTCTTAAAAGAGTAGTATCTTCTGCATTAAGACCAGAAATATCAGTAAGATAAAAATAATTACTATTGGATAATTGTTCCGCTAAAGAATCAATAAGTTGATTTTTTTCTTCTTTTCTCATAAAATTCTATTTATTCAAAATGAATTATGCGGTTATTGATTTGGGTTCGATTTGAACACCGGGACTCATAGTACCTGAAATATAAACACTTTTTACATAAGTGCCTTTTGATGAGGTAGGTTTGAGTTTGATGATTGTTGTTAATAATTCTCTGGCGTTATCGACTAATTTTTGTTTGTCGAATGAACCTTTGCCTATTCCGGCGTGAATTATTCCAAATTTATCTACTTTAAAATCAATTTTCCCTGCTTTAACTTCGTTAACAGCCTTTGCTATATCCATAGTTACTGTACCTGTTTTTGGATTTGGCATTAAACCTCTTGGGCCTAATATTCTACCAAGAGCACCGACTTTAGGCATAACACTTGGCATAGTAATTACTACGTCAATATCAGTCCATCCGTCTTTGATCTTTTTAATATACTCATCTAATCCGTAATAGTCAGCGCCGGCATTTTTTGCTTCTTCTTCCTTATCGGGAGTACATAACACAAGTACTTTAACTGTTTTTCCAGAACCGTGAGGTAAAGTAACCGAACCACGAACCATTTGATTTGCTTTTCTGGGATCTACACCTAATCTTACGTTTAGATCAACAGATGAATCAAAATTTGTGTTTATCAGTTCTTTTACAACATCAACAGCTTCTGTTAAAGGATATTTGGTATTGCTGTCAAATTTTGCTAAAGCTTCTTTTCTTTTTTTTGTTAATTTAGCCATTTTAATTCCTGTTACAGTTATTAATTGTTAGCAAAAGGTGATTTACCTTTTATTTTAACTCCCATGCTTCTTGCTGTTCCTGCAACCATTTTCATTGCTGAATCAACAGTAAAAGCATTCATATCAACCATTTTCCCTTCGGCAATAGTTTTTACCTGATCCCATGAAATAGATGCTACTTTTGCTCTGTTAGGTTCAGCAGAACCTTTTTTGATTTTTGCAGCTTCTAATATTTGCACCGGAACCGGTGGGGTTTTAATAATAAAAGTAAATGACTTATCCTTAAAAACAGTAATAATAACCGGAATAACCTTACCAGCTTGTTCCTGAGTACGCGCATTAAATTGCTTGCAAAATTCCATTATATTTACACCTTTTGCTCCTAATGCAGGTCCAACCGGTGGTGATGGATTTGCAGCGCCTCCTCTGATTTGTAATTTGATTAATCCGCTAACTTCTTTTGCCATTGTAATCTTTAACTTATATAATTAATAAAAGTAATTTGATAACCTTATTCTTTTTCTACTTGCATAAATCCTAACTCCAGTGGAGTTTTTCTGCCGAAGATTTTTACCATAACTTTAAGTTTTTTCTTATCCTCATTGATTTCTTCAATAAGTCCAGTAAAACTGTTAAATGGTCCATCAGTAACTTTAATAGATTCTCC
>DAOWML010000080.1 GCA_030643125.1 Bacteroidales bacterium | reverse complement strand
CTACACTATTTACTGTAGTCCCATCACCAACAAGCATGAATCCGTCAGTTAAAGCGATTACTGCACTTTGGTTTCCGGTAGCATCACCAACCCAGATATTTCCTTGAGCCAAATTATCACCAGAGAATAAAACTCTCCAGACCGTACCATCAAAAATATTAAGCTTATTAGTACTTGTATTGTAAATGATTAAGCCAGTTGCTGGAGCACCAATTCCATCTCGGTCAGCTTCAATCATTCTAGGAGTCAGAAATCCCTTAAACGTACCTGAAGTATGCTTTAGCTCAAGAATTGCAGAAGGATCAATTCCGAAATTATCCTCAGCTATTCCAACTCCCTGGGCAAATATCTTTTGCCCTCCCAGCACCGTAAATAGGAATAAGAGAATTAAAACAATTTTTAATTGAGAGATACTTGTTAATCTTTCAATGTGCCACCTTTTATATTTAGGTGCTCCTGAAGATGTTTCACATTTTGTATCCATATCTATTCCTCCTTGATGTGTTTTTTATTTAAACAGCTAATGCCCTTAATAATAAGGTATTAGTCAGATAATGTTTGTTATTTATTTGGGAAACGAATTTTGTTAAGGCAATAAAAACCTTAGTCAACATATAGGCAATACATTGACTAAAGCTCTTTCCCATTGTATCTAAACCATTGGTTATTAGATGTCGGGAAATGCGATTTTTATTTTGGTTCAACTTCACTCTATTTTATATACGTCCTAATCTATACGTTCTACATTTAACAATTACTATGCCTCTATGTTTGCTTTATATAAAACTTACGAATTTACAAAAAAACTGTTGATAAAATGTTTGTAAAATCGCATAGCAAAAACGAAACCTTATAAAAATAATTAAATATCAATACGCTAGCAATAAAATACCAGTTTTTTTTGATTTAAAATATGTTTGCAACTTTTTTCAAAAATAAATTTCAAATAAATTAGTTATCAGTTATTTAAATTAATTTATTGTACGTAAAAAGAGATTAAAAAGTTTTGAACATTACAGACTAAATAAGATAAACGGGTAGTTAATTACTTAAAATGGTTAAATAGTGATTAGTGATTGGTGATTGGTGAATGGTGATTGGTGAATGGTGATTGGTGAATGGTGAGTGGTGAGTGGTGAGTGGTGATTGGTGATTGGGGAAAAAGGAGAAAGAGTAAGGGTGAAAATGAGAGAATGAGAAAATGAGTGATGGTGAATGGTGAATGGTGAATGGTGATTGGTGAGTGATGATTGGTGAGTGGGGAATGGTGAAAAAGGAGAAAAGGAAGAAGTTGGCAGGCTTGACTACCGAAAGAAGTAAGCAGAAGAGAGTAAATAGTAAACGGGAAGTAAGATTCAAGATGCAGGATTCAGCAAATAAAAAGAAGTGATTGCTTAGTGTGAATGGTGAATAAAGCTAAAAACGTATTCTTGTATGTATTTTTTTTCTACTTTTAACACCAAATCGATTAATAAAAATGACTCTGATATAAACTAGTATGGTGAAATAAATTTTATTATAACTAAAGAAAAACAATGGAATACCGCCTGACTTCCTTCGGCAGTTGAACCTGCCGGCAAGGCAGGGAATATTGCAATATTGGGAAAGATTATGGGACTTCCATTATTCTAGGCATAAATTAAAAAGATATTTTTTATAAATCCACAATATTATTAAATCATAGCTATAAAAATTAAAAAACAATTATGATAAAGTACAAGCGAATTTTATTAAAACTGAGTGGCGAATCTTTAATGGGTAATGAAGCTTATGGTATTAGCTCTGAAAGGTTGAATGAATATGCAGAACAAATTAAAAACTTACAGGAAGCTGGAACGCAGGTTGGAATTGTAATAGGTGGAGGGAATATTTTTAGAGGCCTTTCAGGTGTTACAAGCGGATTTGATCGTGTTAAAGGAGATCAGATGGGAATGTTAGCAACTGTTATTAATAGTTTGGCTTTACAATCATCTTTAAGCAACATTGGACTTAGATCTGTTGTGTCTACTGCAGTAAGAATGGAGCCCGTAGGTGAGTTATACAATAGAGATAAAGTGGTTGATTATTTAGAATCAGGAAAGGTTGTGATTTTGTCAGGAGGAACAGGTAATCCTTTTTTTACTACAGATACAGCATCGGCACTCAGAGCAGTGGAGATTGGAGCTGAAATTATTTTAAAAGGAACTCGTGTTGATGGAGTTTATAGTGCTGATCCGGAAAAAGACCCTAAAGCAACCAGGTATAATAAAATATCTTTTAATGAAGTTATAAAAAAAGAATTAAATGTGATGGATTTAACTGCATTTACTATGTGTAAAAAAAATAATATTCCGATATATGTTTTTGATATGAATAAAAAGGGAAATCTCATGAAAGTTGTTAATGGAGAAGATATTGGAACACTGGTGAATAATTAGGAAATGATAAAAGGTGAAAGGATTCAGGATGCAGGTGCAGTAAGCAGGGAAAATGAGGGAGAAGAGATGAATGTGAGAGAAGTAGTAGTAGGCAGTTTGCAGTTTGCAGTTTGCAGGTGGCAGTTTGCAGGAATTAGTTTACAGTAGGTGGTTTTATTAAGAATAAATAATAGAAAAGGAAATAGGGAATAACGGAATGATGGAAAGAAAAAATATTAATAGGGGATTTAGGAATTTGAGAGTATGGCAGGATGCTATTATAGTTTTTAACAAGACCTTAAGGTTTAAAAATAAACACATGAATTAGATGCTTTGCATTATAAATTGGAGAATGGGTTAATAAACCTTGTAAAGTCCTTACAAAGGAAATTGGAAAGTAAAGATTGGAACGATTCGTTTTTATAATGCATTTCTCACGAATCCAATACTCCAGTAATCAATTCTTTTATTATTCTATTTTTTTTATAAATTTGTTGTGAACATGAAAACCCTAACCCTAAAATAAACAGTTATGACTGAAGAAGTTCAATTTGTTATTGATGCAGCCCAGGAGATGATGGATAAAGCAATTAATCATCTTGAAGTAGAACTGGGAGCTTTACGCGCAGGGAAAGCAAATCCTCGTATGCTGGATACTGTGATGGTTGATTATTATGGTACTCAGACACCAATAAATCAGGTGGCAAATATAGGAACTCCAGATCCTAAAACCATTGCAATTCAGCCCTGGGAAAAAACAATGGTAGAACCTATCGAACGAGCTATTATTAATTCCAACCTGGGTTTTACACCAATGAATAACGGGGAAATGATTAGGATTAATATCCCGGCACTAACTGAAGAAAGAAGAAAGGTTCTTGTTAAACAGGTTCATTCAGAAGGAGAGGGTGCTCGTGTTAGTATTCGCAGTGCCAGAAAAGATGCAAATGATGAAGTAAAGCAGTTAGAAAAAGACGGCCTTTCAGAAGATGAAGCTAAAACTGCTGAAGATGTGATTCAGAAACAAACTGATAGCTTCGGAGAAAAAATTGATAAAATTGTTAAAGCAAAAGAAGAGGATATAATGAAAATATAAATGCCTAAAGTTAAAATTATTAATCAATAAATTTTTAAGGCAAGATCAATATATTCATATAAATCAACCGGATGATGATTAATTTTTTCTTTACTTCGTTTATGACCAAGTCTTACAATTACCATATTTTTTTCAGGGATTGTAATAATGTATTGTCCTAAAATTCCGCGTGCATAATAAATCATAGTATCATTATAACTACAAATCCACCATTGATATCCATAGAAATCAATAGGTTTATTTTTTTTATCTGCCAAGAAAGAAGCAGGCGTTAGAGCATCTTTCAAGTACGATTCAGAAATTAATTGCTTATCGTTCCATGCACCATTATTTAGGATTAATTGACCAATACGAGCAAAATCGCGGGCATTAGAGTTAAAGCAACAAAAAGCTTTTTCATATCCGTTTTCCTGATCTAAACTCCATGTAGCATCATTTTTTGCTCCGAGTGGTTTCCAAAGTTTTTCCGAAGCATATTCGCTAAGTGTTTTATTTGTAACATTTTTAAGAATTATACTTAACAGTTGCGGATTAGCTGTAATGTACTCAAATTTTTCGCCGGGTGGTTCAACAGATTTCGCACGTAATACAAGTTTATTTAGATTTTTACCGTAATATGCTTTTGTTGTTACCGAAAATGGATTATGGTAACTTTCATTCCATTCCAAACCTGAGCTCATAGTTAGTAAATCACGAATTGTAATATTATATTTCTTATTATCGAATTCAGGGATATATCTTGAAACGGGGTCATCAACAGATGATATTAATCCTTCGTCAATAGCTATTCCGACAAGTAAACTTACAATGCTTTTTGCCATTGAAAAAGAACTTGACATAGAGTCTTCAGAATATCCATCCCAATAACTTTCAAAGAGCAAATTTGTATCTTTAATTATCAGAAAGGCAATAGTTTTGTATTTGTTAAGTAAAAATAAATCGTTTGAAGTTAATTTATAACTATTAAAACCGGGTGATATTTTCCATGCTTGATGAATATCGCTTTCAACGATTCTTTCGTTAAATATTTCGTGATCTGAAATATCTGCTGTATTATAAATTATAGCTCTTCTGAAGTAAGGATTTGGTTGAACAAATAAAAAAACCAAACCTAGAAGAAGAACAAGTGGCAAATAAATTTTAATTATTTTTTTCATCTGTTTATGTTTTTGTATTCGGCTAAAATCTATTTCTTTGTGTAAACTAACGGGTTAACCCGTTAGTTCCCCGAAATTCGGGATATGCTTCACCCTGTTGGTGATAATTTATTAAGGTATTTATTTAATATTGATAATAATACTTTTGGTTTAACGGGTTTTATTAAATAATCATTCATACCTGAATCGAGTCCTTTGTCTATATCTCCTGGCATTGCATAAGCTGTTTGAGAAATTATCGGAACGTCTTTATTTATTTTTTTTATTTGTCTGGTTGCCTCATACCCATCCATTTCTGGCATCTTAATATCCATAATAATGATATCAATATCCTTATTATTTTTATACATTTCAACTGCTTCTTTGCCGTTCATAGCTTTAAGAACTTTGGCTTTGGTAGTTTTTAAGACTTCTTCAATATAAATATAATTAGCTGGTTCGTCTTCTGCTACTAAAATTGTTTTATTTTGCCAATCGTAATTATCCGATAGTTCAATAATTTGAAGGTTATTGTCGGATTCTTTTATTATGTCGAAAGGCAGATTAAAATAGAAAGTAGAACCAACAGAAGGGGTAGATTCAACCCATATTTTGCCACCCAGCAGTTCAACTAAGCTTTTACTAATAGCTAAACCTAAACCGGCACCACGGTATAATCTTGAGCTATCATCTTCTATTTTTGTAAATCGATCAAAGACAAGATCTTTTTTCTTATGGTCCATTCCAAGACCTGTATCTTTTACATAAAACAGAAATTTTTCTTTGTTCAATATTTCATAACCAAATTCTATAAAACCATCTTCGGTAAATTTTAATGCATTATCTATTAAGTTAATAAAAATTTGGTTTAATCTAAGTGTATCAGTTTTGATTATAAGGTTTTGAGATTGTGCATTTTCGTTTAATCTGATATCAATATTTTCTTTTTCTTTGTGTTTTCTAATCTCAAGAAATGATTGTTGAATATCCTTTAAGGTAGAATTTAAATGACATTCTTTTTTACGAATCTTTATTTGGCCTGCTTCAATTTTCGAAATATCAATAATATCGTCTATTAATCGTAAAAGATTATTTGCACTGTTATTTATTAATTTAACGAAGTTTTCTTTTTCGGCAGGAGCAATCTCGGAGTCGGGCAAGGTAATTAGTTCCGCAAAACCTAAAATGGCATTCATCGGAGTTCTGATTTCGTGCGACATGTTAGCCAAAAAAGCTGATTTTAAATGGTCACTTTCTTCAGCTTTTTCTTTAGCATCTAAAAGCTTTTTCTCTGCTTCGTCACGAGCAGCCTCACGATTTAAAATTTGTTGTAACATATTATTGAAATCTTCATAAAGAATTCCAATTTCATCATTACTTTTTCTTTCTATTCTTACATTGTAATCACCCTCACTTGATATCTTACGGGTTAATTTAGCTAATTCAAGTATTGGGTGTGATATTGGTTTTTGTAAGCGGTTTGCCAGTATGTAAGAAAAAATAATCATTCCAATAAGAATACCAAACATTATAAGAATAGTATTTCTTGTTTTTTTAGTTAACAATGATGTGTCAACCTGTATTGAAATAATGCCATATTTAAAATCTTCATATATAATAGGCTGTTCAATTTTTAAAGAAGTTTTCGTAAACTCATTAAAAGATTTTACTAATTCATCAGGATTTTCGTATAAGGGTGGGATAAATACATCTTCGGTTCTTTTATAAGATGCAAATAAAAATCCATTTCGATCATATAAAGCACCACATTTAACTCCGGGGATTGTGGATAATTTTGATAAAATATTTTCTGCGCCTATATTATCATCAAAAGTAAGAGGAGCGATAGAATATTCTCCAATTAATCTTGTATTCATTAAATTGTTTAAAAGCATTTCTTGCTTTAAGTTTTTAATATCGCTTATACCAATAATTGTAAATCCTATTAACAGTGTTATTGTGCTCACGAATAAAATGATACTAATAATTTTATTTTTAATTGATATATTTTGAAAAATCTTCATTAATTATCATTTACTGGATTAACAATTTTGGCAGAATTTAATAAATAAAAACTTATTTGTAATGGCGATTGCAAAACTGCTGTTTCGTTTATTTCAAATCGTAATTTATTGTTTTCTTCATAAAAATTAATTAAAACTCCTTTTTTAGCAAAACCAGGAGCTTCACTAATTGTAAGCACCGGTAAATTTTTTGTTAAAGATAAGATATTTTGTAAGTTCTTTCTTTCAGATTCTGCTATTACCAATATGTGGCTATTCTCAATTTCGTAAAGATTAGAAATTTGTTTAATTGTAACTTTCTTATTATTAATCTTTTGAATAGAATATATTTGTTCAAGGTTATTTGTTAATGGAGTTCTTCCAATAACTGAAATCACAAATGGTTTATCTGGATCATTCATTAAACATTCTTCGGGCCAGGTTACAAATCGGGAGAATTTTTCAAGATAAACAGCTTTTAGCACATACACATTAGATTGAGAAAAACTTTGAAATGATATAAAAATAAGCAGCATAATCAAAGCACTCTTCTTGTATAAAGAAGAGTTTATTTGAAAATTGTATTTATATTCTTTTTTATTTTGATTCACAAAATTATTTTTCAAAGTATGATATTTCAGTATACTCGCCATTCCTGATTCCCCAAATAACAAATTTAGATTCAGGGTCGCCGTTTTCATCAAAATTTATTGCCCCTGAGGCTCCTTCATAATTTATATCAACATCTGATAACAAAAAAACTTTAGCTTTTTCGTACTCGTTTACATTTATTATTACAGGTTCAGAGTCTGAGCCCTCGCCCCCTGTAACCAATCTAAGGTTTTGCTTAATATCATCAGGTAATACCGATTGAGCTTTTAGCATTGCATAAACAATTGAATATAAAGCATCGTATGCATGTTCAGCATAAGTTACAGGCTCAAAATCGAATTTCTGAAAATAGTTGTTTTTAAATGTTATATAATTAGGGCTTGTAGTAATTGAACTCGATATTCCAAAAATAGTTTCAACTACATCGGGTTGCCCGTTGGCTATTAACTCTTGAGGGAATCCACCTTCCGTTAAAAATATTTTTGGTTTTAAAACATAAATTTGATATAAAGAAGATGCCCAAAAATCCTGGGTAATTTTACCTATTTCCAGTTCAAAAACAATTGTAAAAATTATTTGTGGTTCAAATTTTAAAAGATGATTTATTTGATTACTGTAATCGTACAGGTTAAGTTCGACTTCTTCAGTAGGATAACTGGCAGTCGCAAGAATTTCTCCTCCCAACAAATTAAATTTCTCTGCAATAATTTCTTTCATGGCCAGACCAAATTTATCTTCTCGATATAGAATTGCTCCCTTGTTTATGTCTAAGGAATCAAAAGCATAGTCGGCCATAACAATACCACTAAAAGCATCTGAAGGGCATGTTCTCCAGATAAGATTTCTGTCATTTAAATATGAAAGTTCCGGGATTGTTGATGAATAAGTCATCATAAGGATATTATTTTCAATGCACAAGTTTGCCATGTCGACAGCAACGGCAGAAACTGTTGGACCGATAATAATATCTATATTTTCATTAATTAGCTCGTTAATTACGGTTTCGCCAATTTCAGGTGTCCCTCCGGAATTTTTAAATACCAGTTCAATTTCTCTTTCAACACCATTAATCGTTAATCCGCCATTTGAATTTATTTCATCAGCAGCCAT
>DAOWML010000110.1 GCA_030643125.1 Bacteroidales bacterium | reverse complement strand
TATTTTGTTTAAGAAAATCAATAATAATATTTCCAATCTCGTCCTCGCCTATTTCAGAAATAAAAAAAACCGGAACACCAAGCCTGCCAAGACTTATTGATGAATTTAACATAGCTCCCCCTGCTTTTCCTGCAACAGGTTTAGAGTTTTTAAAAATAATATCGAATACAGTTTCACCTATTGTGAATACTTTTCTCATCTTGTTCTAGTCAATTTTCATTTAAATAATTCTTAAAATTATCAATAATTATTGGATTATTTAGTCAGACTTTGTTACTTTTGCCGTGATCATTTTTTTCTTAGAGGAATTACCATTAAAATCAATGTGTTATGAACAAGAGTTACCTTCTGATTTTTATTTTTATCCAATTATCACTTTATGTTTTCGGACAAACTGTCGAATTGAAAACCGATAAAAAACACAGCGTTGAAATTACGCTATCCACGAGTTCTGGCTCAATAGAAATTCCTGCTGAATATTATGAGTTTAATGATTCACTCTTTTTTGTATTAAAGCCAAAGGGGGATTGGGAATTTAAGAAAGGCGAAGTAAAAGATTTTAAAGCAATTAAGATAAAGCAATCTGAAGTTTATACATTTAACGGCAGAATATCTGCAATAACAAATGATTCGAAAGATATTACTCACATTATAATTGCCTACACAAGAAAAGATATTGATATTACTAAACAATTTGAGTTTTATTATGAAACTTACATTTCGGACATAATGGGAATTCCGGAACAACATTGGGCCTATTATTCTGAGTTTAATAATTATTGTAATTCAGGCAAAGCTTTATATGAGGAAAAAAAATACATTGAGGCCTTTGAACAATTGCAAAATATCATATCCGGAGCTGAACACCATTTATCTTATACCAATTTTTCCTCATTTAATCAGGTTTATAATCAATTACTGCCTGATATTATTTCTACATACTTAGAAAACGAGAATACTAAATTACTTGCACTACAGTCAAATTTTAATAATAAAGAAAAGATTTCGGGTGAAGAATTAGCAGTTATTAAAACAGGTAAAGATTCTGTGATTCTTATTAATGAAACTTTTGAACCTTATTACAGGATTACCGAATCAAAAAATATTGATCTGAGGCAAAATCATGAAAAGCTTATTAGCGATTACACCGTATTATATACCGCTGCATATAATGCCTGGAGAAAATCATCACTAAAGGTTATTGAAAACGGATTTTATGATAATGAAAATAAATACCAAATTTTCATTGAACTATTAACGAGGTTATTGGTTTATACTAATCAAGTTGAAAAAATATCAAAATACGATTCGATTGATGTTTCTCTGATTTCAAATCCGGCAAATGAAATTTCGTTTTTTAAATATCATATCGACATTCTTAACGAGATGAATTGGAAAGATGATTTTATTACAATATTAGAATTATTAAATGAAGAAATAGCAGCAAAATCGCAATTAATTGGCCAGACTCATCTGCTGAACTTGCGAGGAAATACGATGTACGAATCGCAACCAAATTACTTTATTATAAATGGCTTTAATGAATTAACAAAAGGAAAATTTGAGGATTTTAAAGATAATTTAATATTAGCAATTTCCAAATGTACAGATAAAGAAATTATGTATTATTTGGAGTTATGGCATTTTTCGTTCAGATTTAATAATAGCGGCGCTGATGAAAACCTATTGGATAAAATCAATGTCGGACTTGACTTTGAAAAAAAATATATGCCTACCGATGCAATAAAACAATATGAAATGGCAAAGAGGATGGGAAGATGTGCATTACCACCTTTCTTAATTGGTAGAATAAAATTAGAAAAAGAACATGAAATATTTTCGGCAGAAAGATCAATTAAGGACGCAATAAATATTTATCCCGGATTTGATCTTGCAAGAATTTACCAACTTGAAATACTTATTGAAAATAAAGAATATGATAATGCACTTGCCGAAATTGAAGCTGTTTTAAATATTCCAAATCTTTCGATATGGTATATTTATTATCTTAAAGCCAAGGTTTTATTTCTAAAAGAAAATTACAAAGGTTCTTTAGATATTATTCAAAACAATTGTGTGCCTATAACCTCTAATAATTTCGAACAATATATTCTATTTGGTGATAATTATTTAGGATTGAAAGACTGCGCCAGTGCAAAAGAAAATTTCCAAAATGCAGGAGACATTGAACCTGACAATCCAAAATACAGAGAAAAAATGCAACAATTAATTACTGAATGTAATAATTAATCACCGATTACTTTTTCGTCCTTGTTGCAACTGCATATTCATTATCAGTAAAATCAAGGCCTTTCCTTATGAGGGCTGCTTCGTCATAATAAAGATTAATTTCCGCTCTTTCCGGATCAACGCCTTTAACAATGGTTTTAGTACTTAAATTATATTGAGTTTTTGACCAGCTTATAAATTTCATAATAAAGGTATATGCTTCAATTTGATCTCTTTTTGAAAACGCTAATAATTCCTCAATTACTATATTTGTAAAATTATCCTGATTGCTTTCCCAAACTTTCAGCACTTCATTTCTTTCTTTTCCAGAAAGTTTCATATACCGGTCGAAAACATGGTTAATGTGTTTTTTTTCAAATTTTGTTACTCTTTCATCAACAGCTGCAATGGCAACCATGCCTGCATATATTACCTGTTTGAAGTTGAATCTTGCCATAATTTTTTGTTTTTATTAAGATTTTACAAAATTATAAAATTATATTTATAAATACCAAATAACTAATTATCGTTTGTTGCATCAATAACACACCGGAACCCTGTATTTGCGGATCTATATCCATTTACTCGTGAATCTCTGGAAAAGACTTTACATTTATCATCATCGTCAATCCAGGAACCTCCCCTTATAACTTTATTGTCACCAACCTGTGGCCCCTGGGGATTTTCTTCCGGACTGTTGATGTAATAATTTTCATCATACCAATCGAAACACCATTCAAAAACGTTACCTGTCATATCATAAATATTAATTTCATTTTTAAATTTTTGTCCCACTTTATGGGTCATCTTGTCCGAATTTTTACTATACCATCCTACATCTGAAGCTTTTTTACTACCGCTGTACTCCAGGTTATTTCCGAACCCTGCCCCTCTTGCAGCATATTCCCATTCTGCTTCGGTAGGCAATCTTTTTCCAGCCCATTTAGTGTAAGCAATTGCGTCGTTCCAGGTAATGTGAACTACCGGTTTATCGAATTCTGAAAGTGTTGGCTTTGTACCATTTGTATTAAATCTCCAGTTAATATTTTCGGTCTTTACCTTTTCACCCTTTTTGTCGAATATATAACTCCAGGAATCTCTCTCGGCATCAGTAATAAATCCTGTCTCATCTATAAAAGTTTTGAACTGATTGTAGGTAACTTCATGTTTATCAATATAAAAATTATTAACTTTGACATTATGAGTTTTGTTGTCGTTACTTTCGTCCTCCTGCGAACCCATTTGAAATGAGCCACCATGAACAAAAACCATATCTTCGTCAGGATAAGAGAAGTAGGTGGTTTTTACACTCTCACGTTGCTTTGTTAATGTTTTATCGTTAAATATTGTTGCTGATTTCTCATCTTCAAGAATAACTTCTACTTTATATTTATCAATAAAAGTTGATCTTATACTATTGATACATGCAATATTGTTTGTTTTTTTATTAATTACAACTTTTAAATGATCGCCCTGCTTAATTCTAATACTATCCGCATAATCAACAAATGAGTAATTTGCCTCATTGTTTTCAACTTTCACCTCACCATCAGTTAATGATATCATTTTATCAAAATAATAAACTTCTGTTCTGTTGTAATATATCTTTTCAAGTCTGTCGTTAAATTTAAGCTCGAAACGATCAGGATATGCAGTTTCAGTAAAAACAGAATATTCCTTTTCTATTTTGTTATCGGAAATTTTCAGATTAGGCTCACAAAACTTTATACCTATAATAAAACATCTCCAACTATTATTAATTTTCTTCGCTTTAATCAGTGCTACACGATTTATCTTTTTGAACTCATCTTCAGATTCAGAATGTGAACTCAAAATTTCACTTTTGAAATAAATATTTACATAAATATTCTTTTTTTGAATTACAGGGCTTACATTTAAATTACTGAACGAGATTACCCCATTCATATCTTTTTTAATAAATAGGTTAAAATCTGTAAAATATTTTGCAATGTTATAATCTTCTATTTCGCTTCCGTCATTTTTATTAATTATTTTCGGATTTAAATCGCTCTCAATAATTGCATAAGAATCTTCAAATATTCTGTTGCTTCCGTCATAACTGTTATACATCAAATCATTAATTGTGGAATTTGACAATGTTGGGTCACCAATAGTATTTAAAACCACTTCGTAGTTTTCAATAAGAATTATTGATTGATTTTGTATTGTTTTTATTTCAGCAGGAGAAAGGTTGGTTTGTGCATAATTAATACTGATTATTGTTAAAAATGCGAGAAGAGTATAAATCCTTTGTTTCATAACCAATTTAATTTTTGATATTTTATTTATTAATTTTTGATATTTTCACTTTCTTATTGGGTTTTGTTTTATCAATTTTGGCTTCCCATTCCTTATTATATTTTGTGCCATCAGGCATAATAGCTTCAACAATAGAGCCTACTTCATTCAACTGTAATAATTCAAGCATATCGGGCTTTAAGTTAGCATCTTCAGTATAATCCAGTAAAGAACTGTCGGCTCCGAGTTTAACGTCCTGAAGATTAGCACTTCTTAAATCGGCTCCACGAAGTTTTGCATTTCTAAGGTCTGCACCCTGAAGTTTTGCACTTCTAAGATCGGCTCCCTGAAGATTTGCACTACTTAGGTCAGCATCCTGGAGGTTTGCACCACTAAGGTCAGCGTTCTGGAGGTTGGCGCTTTTAAGATCGGCCCCTTTCAGATTAGCACTGAACAGGTTCGCATTTTGAAAATTCACAATTCTAAGATTAGCTCCCTGAAGATTTGCAAGTTTAAGATCTGCATCCTGAAGATTAGATATCCTAAGATCAGCGCCCTGAAGATTTGCTATTTTGAGATTTGCATTCTGAAGGTCTGCATAGGCAAGACTTGCGCCCTGAAGATTTGCCTTCTCCAGGGTAGCTGATTTTAAATATATTTTTTCTAATTGAGCATCCTTCAAATAGCAATCGGATAAGTCAAGGTTATCTATTTTATATTTATTTAACCTTCTTAATATCCCGGCAATACGATAACTTGCTACAAGCTCGGTCCAATGCCTGAAGTCATCTATTTCTTCCTTGAATCTTTGTATCTCTATTTTTTTGCTTCTCGAAAGGTTAATAAAAGTAAAAAGAAGTCCGAAGATTATAATATCGAGTAACATCCCGTGTGCCTCAACAAGAAAGTTTTCGTAGAACAGTTCAGCATCATTCAAATAAAATCTAAATGACAAACTGAAAACAATTGTTCCGCCTACAATTAGAGCAACAACAAATGGTAATAAAGTGTTTGAAGCTGTTTTTTCGCCAATTCTATTGAACAAAAGTTTTATATGGCTACGAATTTTTTTCAAAATTTACAACAATTTAAATTTAATAAATCTTCAAAACATCTATTTCGTAATTTTCTTTTTCTTCTAAGTTAGTTCTATATAAATCTGATATGAGCCAACCTGAACTAAGACCTTTTCGATTATAATATTCAACTGTAAATATCCATTTTGGTATTTGCAAAAAATGATATTTTACTTTATAAATCTGTTCTATTCTGATTTTATTAAAATGCACTAATGAAATAAAATATGTCAGTGTATCAAAAGTATAATCTCTGGTAATATAATTTTGTATATTTTCCCCATCTTGTAATATATCATAAAGTGCAATAAAATCGGTACCATGACTCACAGGTGATAAAATTTTTAAGGAGTCTTTACTATTAGGAAATTTTAATAAATCAGAACTTACACCTGTAATCACCCATTTTGAAGAAGAATCTGCTTTAAATTGATTTTTTAATATTAATTTTCCTTCATTAGAATCGCCATTTAGTTCAAAAATACAATTAACTTCGGCATACCAATGATTATCATAAAAATTAAGATATTTAGGATTTACAGAATCGTTTACATTTTTAATAAAAGCCTCGGCAAGGGGTTTATTAAAAGTTGTATCATAAGTGTCGAACAAAGTATATAAAAAATCTAATCTGTTAATTTCCAAATCAGGTTGGTTAATATCAAGATAATTCAGGAGTTTGGTTTTGTCTTCAAAATTAAATCGTTCAATAAACTCCTCAATTTGACCAACCTCAAAATAGAATTTTTCTTTTATCAGAAAACTATCACTAAACTGAGACATTACAAGCTGATTAAAAAACAAAGAAAGCAATACTATATAAAGATATTTCATGAACAAGGTTCCTTAACATTTACATTCGACAAATACACATCCCATTTCCATTCATCTTCGCCTTGATCATTGGGTTTAAGATACGGCTTCAAAACAATTTCAAGATGTTTTGTGGTTACATCCTCATATTTGTATTCACCCTTAATAGCAGTAAATTTTTGAACGAATGAAATAATACCATAGAAATTACCATCTTCCCCCTTCTTTAGGTCACCAACCATGACACACTCTACCCATTCTATTGTGATTTGATCATAATTCAACAGGCTTAACCTTCGTAGATATTTAACAAGTTTTCTTGAATAAACATTACTTTTCCCGCTTGATGCACAATAAGATACCTCAATCCTGACAGTATCATTGATAAAAAGCTTACATGCCTGCTGAATAGCTGTTTCTTTATCGTTTAAACTTGTGGATTTACTCGCAATCTTTGTTATGTACATACTAAAAGACCTTGCTTTTTTTTCCGCAAGAATTTGAAAGTTCTCCAGATTTGGCTGGCTAAGTGATGAACTCTGGCTATAACTAACATTAAAATAAGTTATAATACCGATAATTAATAAAAACTTCTTCATTGATTATTGTTTAATGTTTATCGTCTATTTTTTTTGCAAAATACATACTACTTATTATCTATTTATTTTCATTCCTGACAAAACTCGATTATTTTCCCCTGAGAATTATATTTAATACTATTGACCACAATTTTGTCAGCAGCACCAAATTTTATTCTATTTATAAAAGTTGTAATATCTTCCGAACTTGACATCTTTTCACCATTTATATAATAATAAACTTCACAATCGGGGTCAATATGTTTAAATAATTCATCAAAATTAATTGTTTCGGATGTCCCTCTTATTTCTTCAATATATGAGGATAAATCATCGAAAGTCCATTTGTCCGATTTTGCAATAATTATTTTTACGGTTTTACTTATTTCAGGATTATTTGTTGCCCTTATTAATAATTCAGCACTTTGTTGATCAATCTTTT
>DAOWML010000146.1 GCA_030643125.1 Bacteroidales bacterium | reverse complement strand
GCTTTATCTTTTTATCAAAAATCAATAGAAATAGCTGAATCAATAGGAAGTAAAGAAAAAGCTGCCATAAGTTACCAGGATATCGGTACTTTATATAACGATTTGCAAAAATATTCGCTGGCTCAGAATTATTATGAAAAGGCTTTAGAAATTTATAAGCAAACAAACAATGAAGAGCGAATAGCCGCTATTTATCAAAATATTGGCGTATTGCAATTTAATTGGGGCAATTTTGTTCAGTCACTTAATTATTATGAAAAATCCTTCAGTATTTATGAACAACTACAAGATAAACAAAACATTGCAATATCATTAAGCAATATTGGTTTAGTTTACGAGGAGTGCAAAAATTTTAATATGGCCTTGGATTATTATCAAAAAGCACTTATTATTTTTGAAGAGATCGGTTTTAAACCAACTTTAGTTTATATTTTTTATAATCTGGGTTCTCTATATAGAAACATAGGTAATTATTCAAGATCTATTGAATATTTTGAAAAAGGATTAGATCTTTCAACTGAAATATCGATGAAAGATTATATCTCTTATAATTACGAAGCATTATCAGGAGTGTATGAGGAGATGGAAAAATACTCTGATGCACTTAATTATTATAAAGAGTATGCGGTTATAAAAGATTCTCTGTTTAATGTGGAAAAATACAAACAAATTGGAGAACTTGAAGCTCAGTTTCAAACGGCACGGCACAAAAAAGAGATAGAATTTTTAAAACTGGATCAGGAATTACAAGAATCAAAACTAAAGAAAAAAGAAACACAAAATCTTATATTAATTTTTAGTTCCTTATTGGCTTTTTTTATTGCTTTTGCACTATTTCTTTTTGGCAGAGCGCAAAAAGGATTGTCAGGAAAACTTCAAACTGAAATTGAAGAACGAATGAAAACCGAGGTGCAACTGAATAAAATAAAAGGAGAACTTGAAATAAGAGTTAAAGAACGAACTGTAGATATTGAAGAAACAAATAGGAAATTGCTTCATGAGATCGAAGAGCATAAAAAGACTATGATAAACCTTGAAATTTCGAAAAACAAAGCTGAAGAAGCAGATAGGTTAAAATCAAACTTTTTAGCAAATATATCGCACGAAGTGCGCACTCCGATGAATGCAATTAGCGGGTATTCTCAAATGATGGCATATGATAATTTAACAGCTCAAAAACGAAGAGAGTATATTGATTTAGTTCAGGAAGGATGTAATAGTCTAACTAATTTAATTGACGATATTGTTGACTTTGCAACTATTGAATCGGGGCAGGCAAAAGTTGAGAAGAAAGAGTTTAATCCTCATCCTGTATTGGAGTTTTTATATGATCATTATACAGATAACCTGGTTAAAATGAATAAGGAAACTCTGGTATTAGCTTATGCTAATGAAAACCAAGAAAACGATTTAGTTATAAATACTGATCCATCGCGACTTAAACAAATACTTTCAATTTTAATTGATAATGCAATAAAGTTTACAGAAAAAGGTCATGTTGAGTTTGGATTTATCCATCCGAACGAAAGAGAGATTCAATTTTATGTAAGAGATACTGGTATTGGAATTGATGAAAAGCACTATGACCTGATTTTTGAACGATTCAGACAGGTTGACGAGAGTACAACTAAAAAATATGGTGGTGCAGGGATTGGTTTATCAGTTGCAAAAAAATTAGTTGAATTATTAGATGGTAATATCTTATTAGAATCAACATCAGGGAAAGGAACATCCTTTTACTTTAATTTACCTTATAATTCAGGTGAAAGTGTTTCCGAAGATTTAATACAACCAAATCAATTTAACTGGGAAGATAAAGTGATACTTATCACAGAAGATAAAAAAATAAATTTTGAATTAATTAAAGAAACATTAAGTATTACCAATGTGGATATTATATGGGCTAAAGATGGAGAAGAGGCTTTAAAGTTTGTTGAAATCAATAAAAATATTGATCTTATACTAATGGACATACAAATGCCTGTTATGGATGGTTATGAATGCACTAAACGCATTAAAGAAATGACTAAAAATATCCCAATTATAGCACAAACTGCTTATGCCTTACCCCAAGATAGTTATAAATGTTTCGATGCCGGTTGCGATGACTATATTGCAAAACCAATTTCGATAGATCAGTTTTTATTAAAGCTTAATAAATATTTATCATGAAAAAAGCCCCGAAAAGGGGCTCGTAAATTTTCTAAAGCTTTGTTATTGTTTTTCTTATTTCAAGTAAATTGTAAAGTAATTTCTCTAAATAGTTTAAATGGAGCATATTAGCTCCGTCAGATTTTGCATTTGCAGGATCAGGATGCGTTTCTACAAAAATACCATCAACGCCGACTGCAATACCGGCTCGTGCAACAGTTTCAATTAAATCCGGCCTTCCACCTGTAACTCCTGAAGTTTGATTAGGTTGTTGTAAGCTATGCGTAATATCTAACACAACAGGATAACCAAATTTCTGCATTTCAGGAATTCCGCGATAATCAATTATTAAATCCTGGTAACCAAACATTGTACCACGATCTGTAATCATAACCTTGTCATTTCCTGATTCTAACACTTTATCAATTGCAAATTTCATTGAAGCAGGTGCTAAAAACTGACCTTTTTTGATATTGACAATTTTTCCTGTTTTGGCTGCAGCTACCAATAAGCTTGTTTGTCGACATAAAAAAGCAGGTATTTGTAGAATATCAACATATTCAGCTGCCACTGCGGCATCTTCTTCGGTATGAATGTCGGTTACAATTGGAACTTTTAATTGCTCGCGAACTTTCCCCAGAATTCGTAAGGCTTTAATATCTCCAATACCAGTAAAAGAATCTAATCTTGAACGGTTAGCTTTTCTGAATGATGCCTTAAAAATATAAGGTATTTGTAGTTTATTAGTAATTTCAATAAGCTTTTCAGCTATTTGAAATACATTTTCTTCACTTTCAACAACGCAAGGGCCTGCAAGCAAAAAGAAGTTATTGTTATCAGTGTTTTTTATGTAAGGGATATTTCCTATCATGATCTTTAATTGTTTAGTTTTAGTGTTATTTTAGTGGAAATGATTAAATGAATAAATGTGTAAATGTTATTCTCTGTACGATGAATTTTTTCCCGACAGCTATCGGGATTTGTCGCTACCTGCCTGACGGCAGTCAGGGCAGTCAGGTTTTTGTTATTTCATTTGCTCCTTTTTTTTGAACTTTCAATAAATATTTCCTTTTTTGTCATAATTTCATACAATTATTTAATTATTTTATCATTAAATCATTTTATCATTAAATTTTGCGTTAGTACTATTTAATAAATATTGAATTAATCACAAAATTAATAATTATATTTTCCTTTCCATTGATTTTGTAATCGTTTTAATATTTCAGTTTCTTTTGAGTTGTTTTGGGGCTTATAAATGAGATTTTGTTTTATTGCTTCAGGCATAAAATTGTCCTGTACAAAATTACCTTCATAACTGTGAGCATATTTATAATCTTTGCCATATCCAATATCTTTCATAAGTTTGGTCGGGGCATTTCTTATATGTAATGGTACAGGTAAATCACCTGTTTTACGCACAAGATTTTGAGCATCACTTATTGCCTGGTAAGCAGAGTTGCTTTTAGGTGATGTAGCAAGATATATAGTCGCTTCTGACAAAATAATTCGTGATTCGGGCCAGCCAATTTTATTTACAGCATCGAAACAACTATTTGCGAGCAATAAAGCATTGGGATTAGCCAATCCAATGTCTTCTGATGCGAGTATCAGTAAACGTCGAGCTATAAACTTAGGGTCTTCGCCTCCTTCAATCATTCTGGCAAGCCAATAAACAGCTGCATTTGGATCGCTACCACGTACTGATTTTATAAATGCTGAAATAATATCGTAATGTTGCTCTCCATTTTTATCATATGTAGCTATATTTTGTTGTAAAATATCTATAACAATATCGTTAGTAATTGTAATTTTTTTATTGGATTTAGCTTTTTCGGTATTTACTACCAGTTCGATAATATTATATAATTTTCGTGCATCGCCACCTGAAAATCTAAGAAGCGATTCATATTCTTTAATTTTAATATTTAGCTCTTTAAGATATTTATCTTCTTTTATAGCCCTGTTTAAAAGTTCAATTAAATCATCTTTTTCCAAAGATTTAAGAATATAAACCTGTGTACGTGAAAGGAGTGGAGATATTACCTCAAACGAAGGGTTTTCAGTAGTTGCTCCAATTAAAATAATTATTCCCTGCTCAACAGCTGATAAAAGAGAATCTTGTTGTGATTTATTAAAACGATGAATTTCATCAATGAAAAGTATTGGATTAGGTGCATCGAAAAATTGTTGTTTTTTTGCTTTTGCTATCGTTTCTCGTACATCTTTAACTCCTGAATGCACTGCGCTTAATGTGGAAAATGGCCTGTTTTGTTGATTGGCAATAATTTTAGCTAATGTTGTTTTACCAACACCCGGAGGCCCCCAAAGAATAAATGATGGAATATTTCCGGATTCTATAGCTTTTCGTAAAATTGCATTTTTTCCCACCAAATGTTTCTGGCCAATATATTCATCCAGGGTTTTAGGCCGCATTCTATCAGCTAGAGGTTGATTAATTGCCATGTTTAAATTTACTTTATTATATTGTTTCTTGCTAAAAAAACAAAACGAACTTTTTTTTAATAATAGCGTACAATTAAGGAAATTTGTTGAACATTTAAAAGACTTTTCCTATTTTTATCAATCGTATGATAATTAATATTTGAATTAAATGAAACCTTTACGATATTTTTTGCATCTTAATATAATAACATTGAATAGTATTAAATAATAACCTATAAATTAAAATCTATGAAAAGGAACAATTCTCTTTTACGACTTTTGACAATCTCAATTATGTTATTGTTTACAACAACTGCATTTGCTCAATTCGAAGACCTTGGGAAGGTTTTATCAACAGGCCCCGACGATGCAGAAAAAATATTTGAAGCATACCTTTCGCCTTATGCAAATGGAATGGGAGCCGGTTTAAGTGCCGGGTGGTATAATACGGCTAAAGCACATAAATTGGGAGGTTTTGACCTTACTGTATCTTTTAATGCAACATTTATTCCTTCGTCCGCTAAAAGTTATGATGCTAATGATTTAAACTTAGGTGATCCAACAAGTGGCTTGACCGTTGACATAGCTTCTGGAAATTCTCCTACAGCAGCTGGATCAAAAGACCCGGGACAACAAGTTAGTTATTATCAAGAAAATGTACCGGTATTGGGAGATATTCTTATGACTCAACTTGATCTACCACAAGGTACAGGTTTTGCTTATACAGCTATGCCCGTGGTTCAGTTAGGTGTAGGATTAGTTAAAGAAACTGATTTGCAATTTCGTTATTCACCCGATATTGAGTGGGGAAACGGAAGTAAAATGGGATTATGGGGTGTTGGATTAAAGCACAGTATAAAACAATGGATTCCTGCTCTAAAAAAATTACCTGTTTTTGATTTATCGTTACAAGGAGGATATTCAAGTCTTAAAATGACTTCGGATTTAAATTTCCAACCTTCATTCTATGAAGATTTCCCAAATTATACTATTGTTGAAACTCCTGGATATTACGACAATCAACAATTATTACTGGATATAAGCAATATAACTGCAAATATTATTTTTTCGGGAGATTTTAAAATAATATGCCTTTATGGTGGAGTTGGAATAAGCTCTTCAACAACTAATTTACAATTAAACGGTAATTATCCATTTCCATACATTGATCCAATGTCAGGACAAATTAGAATTGATGAAACAACTGCTTTGTCTGATCCAATTGATATAAGTATAAAAAGTACAGATGGTAGCGCAACAAAACCACGTTTCAATGCAGGTTTTAGATTAAAATTTGCGGTTGTTACGATAAACTTTGATTATACTTATGCAAATTATTCAATTGCAAGTGCCGGCCTTGGTATAAGCTTTAGATAAAATCTGATTTTCAATATTTAAAAATAGCCCGCAAATTTTATTACGGGCTATTTTAATGACTTAATAACCTCAGTTCGATATAATAATTATTTACAGCCTCATGAGGTTTTTCAGAGACAACTCATATTTTTGATAGACTATCGGGATAATCTAAAAAAATATGAGGCAGTATATGGGAAATCCCATGACGCCCATAGGG
>DAOWML010000229.1 GCA_030643125.1 Bacteroidales bacterium | reverse complement strand
GTCAATAAACGAATATTATTTTTGATTAGTGTGTCGGTTTCAGAATTTATACTAGTAATTAGTAAAGACATAAGAGCATCAACCTCCTGTTTTGGCCTGTTCCAATTTTCAGTAGAAAAAGCATATAAAGTCAGGAAATTTATGCCCAGTTCAGCAGCACCTTCAACCGTATCACGAACAGCTTTTACTCCATTTTTGTGACCAAATATTCGCTGATTTCCTTTTTTCTGCGCCCATCTGCCATTCCCATCCATTATAACTGCTATATGCTGTGGTAAGTTTTTTTTATCAATCTGATCCTTTAAATCCATTTCCTAATGTGTAATATGTCGGACAATCGAACTTTTCTCTAAACAGTTTATAAGTTACAAATACTCCACAAAACGAATACCAGTCATCGTTATGGATTACCGGAGTATTATTAACATCTTGAAAAGTTATAACACCATCAATCTGATCATTAAATGTTTTTCGATAACTCCATTCTAAGCCTAAAGTTAAGCGCTCAAAGATATTATATTTAATTCCTATTCCAAAAGGAATTGTAATTGGATTTTCAAAACCACTAGTGCCAAATATATAATTGCCTCCTATCCCAATAAAAATGAATGGTGTAAACCTATGTTTATTCTTTTTTATATAACCAGAACTCGTATATGGTAAAAAATTAAATTCAACTAATGCAGAAACGTCAATCAAGCTAGCTGAAAAAGAAGCCCCTCTTAATTGATTCTCCATGTTACTAAAATCACTATCGCTACCACTTAATTTCCCGTAAAATCCTTTTATGCTTGTAGTAAGGTGATTGCTAAAATTATATTTAAGGATAACTCCATAAGCCATTGAAGGCGAATAAAATATTCTTGAATGATTAATATCACCCTGATAGTAAGAAGTTCCCAAGGCTACCCCGAGTTCTGTTCTACTTTGGCCTATTAATAAATTCGCTGAAAAAATAAACAGAAACAGTAATAAATATCTTTTCATATAATTCTAAAATCGGTAATCTGATCTTCGCTTTTTCTTCTTAATCTTAGTTGAAACGTTTATTACTGTAAAATAGTATATATCGTTTGAATCTGAATTTTCTGGTTTAAACCCATCAATAAAATCAGTAGTAGTGAATCTACACCCTAATTCCAATCCGATATAAGTTGTACCTGTTAGCGGATATTTTAATCCAAGCCCAACAGGAAAAACGAATGTTAAGTTCTTATTATCAACAAACCTTGAACTCCCAACAAAACTATCTTTTGCTTTCGGTTTAAAATATGCTCCCCCTATTCCCGCAAATACATAAAAATTAATGCCTGTGTTAAATTTTTTTACTTTACCACGCATAGACATACTTTTATAGGAGACCATATGCATTTCTTTAGTAATATGGTATTCAACATGTCCATTTAATTCAAACATATTTGTTGTAAAAGAATAATTTCTCCCTTCATTAATCGACTTAGCATCTGACCCATGAATATTTGCATAAGAAAGATTTGCTTTTACTGCAATACGCTCATATAATTTATAGCGATAACCAACTGCCAGAACAGGTCTTGAATAAGCTAGGTCTAAATCGGTAATGCCAAATGCATCTGCTTTAGAAGAACCTCCAATATCTCCAAAATAATTTGAAATGCCAATTCCATACACATATTCGGATCTTGACAATTTCCATTTTTGCGAAAAAACCAAAGTTGGAATTATTAATAAACTAAATAATAATATGTATTTATATGATTTCATTTGTATTAATCTGTATATACAAAGTTATCTTTTTTTTTGAAATATTTACAATAACCAGATTATTTTCAACTTATTAAACTAATATTAAGATGTTATGAGCTCAAATTTGTTTTACTCAATTCCTTTTATCAACTCCCCACATTAGTTTATTTCGTAAAGTTTTGTAAAAGCTAGTATTATTTAATTTAATTAATTGTATTTTAAATTCAGCTTTGCTAATTGTTATTTCTTCCGTATTCTTTATCATTACTGAACGATGATCTAATGACGCAAGGTAATTTAGTGAACGTCCTTCAAGTTTTAATTGTAACTTACTCGTATCGGGCAGTACAATTGGCCTAACTGTTAAGTTATGTGGTGAAATAGGTGCAATAATAAAATTCCCTGACTGTGGAACAATAATAGGACCTCCAACGCTTAACGAATATGCTGTTGATCCTGTTGGAGTTGAAACAAGTAAACCATCGGCCCAATAAGAATTTAAAAACTCTCCATCAATATAAACATGAACTGTTATCATTGCAGAATCTACTTTTTGTACAGATATCTCGTTCAAGCTATATGGAAATTCCTTAAATAATCCTGACGAAGATTCGAGTTTAAGTAAGGTTCTTTCTTCAATTGTATATTCCCTGGAGAATATAGAGTTCAAGGCTGATTCTATTTCATCTTTTGCAATACTTGCCAAAAAACCCAATTTGCCCGTATTTATACCAACAATTGGAATGTTTGAATTGCGAACAACTGTTGTAGCATCCAAAATTGTACCATCACCACCAATGCTAAATAATAAATCAACATTATTTTTAATTTCGAGATGTTTTGAAAATACCGATACTAAATCCGTTTTTAAATCGATTTCTCTTTTTAAGAAATCAAAGAACTTTTCATAAATAGTAATCTCGATATTATTGTTATGAAGAATATCAAAGAATCTTTTTACATATTCTTTAAATCCTTTATCAAAATTACGACCATAAATTGCTACTTTCATTTTAATCTTTAATTAAGGATAATGCATTTTGAAAAGGAACATTACATATTACCATCAGGTATTTAAGAATCGCATAAATGAATCGTATCTATCGCTATAAAGATCTTCCTGTTCGTCAAATTCCATGAACGATGCTTTTATACTATATTCATAACGATTAAATGTCTGTATAACTGATGTTAGATCAGTAATATTTAATTTTAATGTTACTTCAAGCTTTGTTGAATCCTCCAAAGTATTTACATACATACTCAGGATTTTAGCATCGTTCGATTCAATAATTTGCGAAATTTCACTCATTGAATAATCACTTTGTGCAATTTCTAAAACAATAATTCCACCAGGTTTTTCAATTGCTGACAATTTTGAAAAATAATGTAACAAATCTGCCATTTGAACAACGCCCAGAAACTTATTTTGATGATCGAGAACAGGAACAACTGTCAATTTTAGTCTTGCAGCAACTTCCATTATCTCGTAAATATGCTGGTCGTATCTTACTGAAGGTCTTCGTAACGACAATGTATGATTTCCAATTGGTTCTTCAGGATTATTCAAATCAAAAATATCGGTATCGGAAATAAGGCCTAAAAATTCCTCGTTGTTTACTATCGGCAAATGCGAAATACGAAAAACTTCCATCCAGTTCAAAGCCTCAACAGCAGTGTCGGAAGTACGCAACGCAGGAATTTCATCTGATATTAAATCTTTTGCCAACATAATTTATCTGTTCTCAAAAATACTCTTATTTTTGCTCTATTAACAAGTACAAACATTAATTTGTTTATTCCACTGTCAAATAACTAGATATGACAAGACTTAGTGTAAATATAAATAAAATTGCGACATTAAGAAATGCCCGAGGCGGAAATTATCCAAATGTTTTAGATGCCGCTATTAACTGTCAACGATTTGGAGCAGAAGGCGTAACCGTTCATCCACGACCTGATGAACGTCATATTCGTTACCAGGATGCTTATGATATAAAACCTATTATTACTACTGAATTCAATATTGAAGGATTTCCATCCGAGAAATTTATTAAACTTGTTTTAGATATTAAACCCACACAAGTGACACTGGTTCCGGATCCTCCAGATGCTTTAACTTCCAATGCAGGATGGGATACGATTAAAAATAAAAGTTTTTTAAAAGATGTGATCACCCGATTTAAATCGGCAGGAATTCGCACTTCTATTTTTATAGAAACTGATTCTGAATTAATTAAAAATGCAGTTGATACTGGCACAGACAGAATAGAATTATATACAGAGCCTTATGCTGCTAATTTCCATAAAAACAGAGAAAAAGCTATTGCTTCATTTATAAAAGCTGCGGAAACGGCTAATTCGGTTGGGCTTGGATTAAATGCGGGCCATGATTTAGATCTGGATAATCTAAAATATTTTAATCAGAATATACCGGGACTACTTGAAGTATCAATTGGTCATGCATTAATTTCTGATGCCTTATATCTTGGATTAGAAAATACAATTCAAATGTATTTGAGAGAGTTGAAATGAAATTAGATTTGAGATCTTAGTATCAAGTATTAAGAAAATTTCCTGTTTTATTTAATATAACACACAATTTGTCTCAAACCTTTTATCTAGTTTTTAAAATCTTTTAATAAATGGAGTTATTTTTCAGAAAATATGGTGAAGGGTCTCCTTTAATAATTATTCATGGTTTATATGGTTCATCCGATAACTGGGTTTCTATTGGCAGAAAACTTGCTGAAAACTTTGAGGTTTTTTTAATTGATCAACGAAATCATGGTAGGTCACCACATTCTTCAGATC
>DAOWML010000241.1 GCA_030643125.1 Bacteroidales bacterium | reverse complement strand
GAGGATCCTTTACAATTAGAATCAATTATTCAGAAAGATTATTTGCACTACTTAGTTGGTTTAGATTTTATTATTGGTGGTGTAAACTTAAGCACACAGTTTATACAACAAACTATACTTGATTATGATAAAAATATTTTAAATGAAGAAGCTGAAAATACAATGACATTTTTAGCAAGATATGATTTATTACATGAAACTATTCATCTTGAGTTATTCTCATATATCGGATTAACTTACAATGATGCTTTAATACGTCCGAAAATATCATACGATTACGACGATAGCTTTTCAATTCTTTTAGGATCAAATATTTTTGTTGGAGATACTGATGGCCGATTCGGACAATACAAAGATAATTCTATGATATATGCTAAGCTGAAATATAATTTTTAAAATGATAATTTGTTATTGCTGATTTACATTTGATATATATAGTATAAACAAAACAAATTCAGATTGCCAAACCCTCCCAGAGTTTTATCAAAACTAACTCTGGCAGGGTTTTAAACTGTATCAATTGACAAAAAAAACAACAATGAAAAAAACAATAACTACATCGGTAGTAATACTATTATTTCTGGTACTCTCATCATTTAAAACTATTGATGAGTCAAGTAATAAAATTATTGGTAAATGGATTTTACCAGATAATATTAAAATTGAAATCTTTAAAAAGAATAATAAATTCTATGGTAAAATTATTGCTTTAACAGGTTTTAATGATGGGCAAACAAAGGATATTAAAAATCCCGACAAATCGAAACGAAATGACGACTTAATTGGCAAAATAATTATTTCAGATCTTGAATATGATTCGAATGAAAAACAATGGATTAACGGAACTATTTATGCTCCACAAAGAGGACTGGAATTAAATTTAAAAATAAACTATGCAAAGGAAAACGAGTTAGAGGCAGAAGCTTCTAAGCTATTCTTCTGGAAATCAATAATCTGGACAAAACTTTAATCTTATTTTTACAGATTAAGCAATTAGCTATACCGCGTTTGCAGGTTTAAAGTATTTTAAAAAGTTGTATTTGATAATACTGATATTTATTAAAAATTTTAGTTTTTAAACAAAAGTAATTGTTTAATTTATAACTTTGTACTATACAGTATTATTAACCCCTTGTCCTAACAAGCTAAATTTTGTCTTATGTTCACCAAAAGATATATTTTATTTTTTCTTGTCTTCCTAATAAGTGCTAGCATATCAGCACAAAACATAAAAAACAAGCAATTTTCGTTAATTAATTATAATCTATCTATATCAAATGATTTTATAGAGGAGTTAATTAAACTTGAATCATTTATTGATAATATTAAGACGTATAATGATCCCGGAAACGAAAAATTAAAAGCCATTTTAGTTCATATCATTTACTATAACTTAAAAGAAAACCTGGAAAGGGAACTCGAAATGGAAATCCTTCCAATTAATACTTTTATGCGCAATGTTAAATATGACGATTATGGCTATCCAAAAACCAACATCCGGAATGCTTTACGAAAAGGCAATTCGCGGTTTTATTTCAAAGTAGCAGCTAATCTCGAATCCCTTACTAAGAAAAAGAAAGATGAAAGCCCTGAAATATTTGAAAATATTGATTACTCTGTTACTTATCCACAATTAAGTATTGAAATTACGGTATATAATAATAAAGGTATTATACCCGTTGCAAAATGGTTTGGAGTAACAAGTCCAAAATATCCACTGGCAATAAATGAGTATTTACTTAAAGGATTTGATAATACGGAAATGGCCATTTTACCTGCAGAAGATCAACAAACAGATAACCTTTATTTAATGCTTGACAGGGCAATTCATAACGCCATTCAAGATCACTACAACAAGTAATATGCAATCGTATAAGGTTATTGGAGTTATGTCGGGTACATCATTAGATGGACTTGACATTGTTTTATGTAAGTTTGTTTTTAATAACAAGTGGGAATTTGAAATTCTTAAATCGGAAACAATTGAATATAATACACTGTGGAAAAAAAATCTTTCTAAAGCACAGGCTTTATCAGGTATAGACTTACTCCTACTTCATAAAGAATACGGTCGATTTATTGGAGAGTCCATTAATCAATTTATGGATAATACTAATGAAACGGTCGATTTTGTTTCATCTCATGGACATACAGTTTTTCATCAACCAGCGAAAAAGCTTACATTACAAATTGGTGATGGAGCAGAGATTGCTGCTGTAACAGGTATTACAAGTATTTCTGATTTTCGATCGATGGATGTTGCTTTAGACGGACAAGGGGCACCTCTGGTTCCAATTGGCGATGAATTACTTTTTCCGGAATATGACTATTGTATAAATATTGGTGGATTCGCAAATATTTCTTTTAATGAAAATGATAAAAGATTAGCATACGATGTTTGCCCTGCTAATATTGTTTTAAATCTTTTAGCTAACAAATTAGGACAAACCTATGATAAAGGTGGTATTTTAGGTCGATCAGGAAAGGTTAATAACGAACTTTTAGAAAAGTTAAATAAGCTTGATTATTACAACAAAAAACATCCAAAATCACTTGGAAAAGAATGGCTCAATGAAATTTTTATTCCGATCCTGGAAAAATACAATATATCCTTAAGCAACAAAATTAGAACAGTATACGAACATATTGCACTACAAATATCGCAAGCAATAAATACAACTAAAAAATCTAAAACATTAATAACCGGAGGTGGAGCATATAACAACTTCTTAATAGAACTCATTAAACAAAAAACAAAATCTGAAATTATTATTCCCGATAAAAATATTGTTGAATTTAAAGAAGCCCTGATTTTTGCTTTTTTAGGTGTATTAAGATATAACAATCAAATTAATTGCTTAGCATCTGTGACAGATGCAAAAAGGGATTCTTCGGGAGGAATAATTCATTTGTCCTAAAATTGTATCTTAAACTTTTTCATATATATTTTGTCTTATAGAATATCTAAACCAAAACTGCTATAAATAAATTTTCAATTGACCATTTATAAAGAATAACATTAAATAACATGGAAAATTTTACAGCCTATAATCCAACAAAACTTCATTTTGGAAAAAATGTAACTGACAACCTTGGTGAAACTGTACTTGAATACGGTAAACGTGTATTATTAATGTACGGAAAAGGATCGGTTCAACGAAATGGAATATATAATAAAATCATAAACCAGTTAAAATCGATTAATGCTGAAATTTTCGAATACTCAGGAATTAAGCCAAACCCACTGGTTAATGATGTTTCAGAAGCAGCGCAAATTGGTAAGCTTAACAATATCGATGTTATTGTTGCTGTGGGTGGAGGAAGTGTAATTGATTCGGCTAAAATAACCGCTTTAGCTATTGCAACCAGCACAGCTCCATGGGCAATAATGAAATATAAGGTAAAACCAAAAACAACAATACCTTTAATTGCAGTTTTAACATTGGCAGCAACCGGAACAGAGATGAATGGTGCGGCTGTTTAACAAAACCACAAAACAGACGAAAAAATCGGATATGTATCATCATTAAATTACCCGAAACATTCTTTTCTTGATCCTGAATTTACTTACTCGGTACCAAAAAATTATACAGCTTATGGCATTGTTGATTTAATTGCTCATGCCTTAGAAGCGTACTTTGGCGAAGGAGATGCTTCTTTATCGGATCGTTTTGTAGAAGTCATTATTAAAGAGGCTATGGAATACGGGCCTTTGCTTTTAAAAAATCTTGAAAACTATGAGTATCGTGCAAACATTATGTGGGCAGCAACAACAGCTTTAAATGGGATGACCAATTACGGAAGAAAAAATGGCGACTGGGGCGTACACGATATCGGTCACAACATTTCGTATCTTTACGATACACCTCACGGCGCAACACTTTCTATTGCTTATCCGGCATGGTTAAAACTTTTCGAAAATCGTATTCCTGAAAAGATAATTGAATTGGGTGAAAATTTGTTTGGAGTAAAAACAACAAAAGAAACAATTTCTCATTTCGAATCATTTTTCAAATCATTGAACTGCCCTCTAAGGCTTTCTGAAACAGGGATAGAGTATAACAAAAAAATAATTCTGAAAACAATGGAGCTTAATAAAGTTTCAGGTTTTACTCATAAGATTTCAGTTGAAGATTATAATAAGATAGTTGAATTTATTGAGTAATTATATGTTTTATGATTTTTTATTATCTTTGAAAAATGTTAAAAAAAGATTAAAACAATCAGAAAATGCTTGATAGAAAAGTTGCAATAGAAAAAGTTGATAACT
>DAOWML010000336.1 GCA_030643125.1 Bacteroidales bacterium | reverse complement strand
CCCGATTTTAAGTATTATTTCGAATTAATATACCGACTAAGAACTCATTTGTCGGATTGGGAATTCCTAAAACTTCCTAAGTACTTGTTTTTCCTTTATTACTTGTTAAGACCCTTCCTGTTGGTTTTTAAATTCTTATTTCAAGTAAAATATATGCCAAATGAAAAACATCCGAAGTTTTAAAAACTTCGGATGTTTAGGAAAATTATTATGTCTTAAATTCTATTGGATTAAATACAAATCCCTGCTCGGAAAAATGTTTCAAAACTTTTGGTAAAACATACTTAAGGTTTCTTTCTGCTTTTAAAGTATCATGAAAAACAATAATTGATCCTGATTCTGAGAAATCTAATACATTTTTTAAACATTTCTCCTTATCTAACTTGCTATCATAATCTCTGGAGAACACATCCCACATAATAATCTTAAAATCTTGTTTTAACTGTCCTATTTGTTGTGGGCGAATTTTTCCAAAAGGAGGCCTAAATAAATTAGAATCAATTACCTGCGCTGCTTTTTGCACACTTTCAACATATTTTTGGTTGCTGGTTTTCCAACCTTTTATATGATTATAAGAATGATTCCCGACTGAATGTCCTTCACTAAGAATTTGATTATATAAGTCAGGATATTTTTTTACATTTTTACCAATACAAAAAAAAGTTGCCTTAGCATTAAATTCTTTTAAAGCAGCAAGTACCCACGGCGTAATTTCCGGTGTAGGTCCATCATCGAATGTTAAAAACAACTCATTATCCTTGCCCGTAAAGTGCCAGGTTAAATCTCTAAATATTTTTGCTGCTATATGTTCTTTTTTTAACATTAAATTTTAGCTACTATAAAGTTGCATATATTGCATGAACTTAAGTTCTATTTCTTTTGCTATTTCAATCTGATTATTGTCTGTTGTTATTTTATAAAGCTCTTGTAAAATATATAAATCGAACTGTTTTTCGTTTGATATATCTTTTGTTCCATTTGTATATTTAGCATCAAGACCAAAATAATATTCCAGTTCAATATACATTTTATTTACAAGATTGTCAACTAAACTGTTCGCTTTATCAATTGCCCCGGCATGATAATATGCCGAGATTACCGAAAGCAGTGTATTATTGAAAGGTATTTTATGATCGGGGAATAATTCCATACATCGATCAAGCACTAATAAAGCAGAATCATTTTTATCTTCTTCAATGAGTTTTTCTGCTAAACGACCAAAGCTACTTCGAAGGTTTGAAAACATACGAATATTATTTTCATCAAAGTAAATATCGTTTTCTTCAATTCCTCCCCAACGGAATTTGTTCATTATATTATCGTACATTACATCCGAATCAACTTCTCCATTGAAAAATCTTTCCGTTTTAGCTTGCACCGGAACTAATTGATAAGTCAGGCCATCAACTTTAAAATATTTTTGCAGATTAAAATATTTTGTACTTGTTACAGTCATTGCCCAATAAATTGGACGTTCCCAGTTATTTGTAGCCAACATATCTAATAACATTAAACCATCTTTATACAAATAACTTTGACCAAAACTCCACTCCATCTCATCTACAATCCGATCTTTATATTTCTCACTAACAATCCCCTTGCTTAAAATATCTTCGGAATTAATTTTTAGTTTAAAATTTTTCGTTGGGATATAATTGATAGTTTCGTTTGCAACAAACGGAGATTTAATTTTAGTTTTAGAATCGTCACTTGCAATAAAATCAACAACATCCTTAACGCCAACAGCTTGGTCAATACGATCATATATTGGCAATATATCCCTGTTTCCTTTGTGATACTTATCGTGAGTAAGTGAAAATGGCAATCGTTCAGATTCATATGATTTTCGGCTCATTTGATCGATATACCAGGCAGCACGTAAGTAACTTAAATTACAAACCTTTATGTCTGTTCTTATTCCTTCAACTTCCTGTACATACCATAGAGGGAAAGTATCATTATCGCCATTGGTAAACAATATGGCATTTTTGTTACAAGAATTCAGGTAATTATACGCCAAATCACGAGCTGTATATCTGCCCGATCTGTCATGATCATCCCAGTTTTCTGAAGCCATTATTCCTGGAACCAAAACTAGAGTAATAAGGGTTATTAGAATTGCCGAAATTGATTTAGGAACCTTTTTGCTTAATAAATTAATCAATCCTGCCACACCTAATCCTAACCAAATCGAAAAAGCATAAAAAGATCCGGCAAAAGCATAATCTCTTTCGCGCGGTTGTAAGGGATATTGATTTAAGTATACCACAATTGCAGCTCCTGTTAATATAAAAAGCATTAATACAATTGTAAAATCGTATTTGTTTTTCTTGTAGTGAAACAATAATCCGACCAAGCCTAATATTAGCGGTAACATATAATATTTATTTCTCGCCGGACTGTTTTTCAAGTGTTCAGGAACCTTATTCTGATCATCAAGTCTGGCATCATCGATAAATGGAATTCCACTTATCCAGTTGCCTTTTAATACATTCCCGTGTCCTTGAATATCGTTTTGCCGACCGGAAAAATTCCACATAAAATACCTTAAATACATGTGGCCTATCTGGTATTTAAAGAAAAACACTATATTATCAGCAAAAGATGGTCTTACTCTT
>DAOWML010000099.1 GCA_030643125.1 Bacteroidales bacterium | reverse complement strand
GGATCACAAAGAGAAGAAGATTATGATAAATTAAAGAACCGTATTTCAGAAATGGGAATACCTGAAAAGGACATGTGGTGGTATCTTGAAACAAGAAAGTTTGGAACAGTTCCTCATAGTGGTTTTGGATTGGGTTTTGAAAGATTAATTCTCTTTGTAACAGGAATGTCGAATATTCGTGATGTAATTCCATTCCCAAGAACACCTAAAAATGCAGAATTTTAATTAATTTTAAACAAATATTTTGCACAGGAAATGTTAAAACAAAGTTTACAACAAAAGTTATTACAAAAACTTTCGCCTCAGCAAATTCAAATGATTAAGCTGTTGGAAATTCCAACTATTCTGCTTGAACAAAGAATTAAAAAGGAGATGGAAGAAAATCCTGTGCTTGAAGAAGGGAAAGACGAAGAGGATCTTCAAGAAAACGAAGAAGAAACATCTGAGGAAAATCTTGAAAACAATATCGATGAGTTTTCTCTTGATGATTACATTAATGACGAAGATATTCCTTCTTATAAATTATCGGCAAACAACTATTCAAAAGATGATAAAAAAGAAGATATCCCTTTTTCTATTGGAATATCTTTTCATGAGCATTTACAAAATCAAATTGGATTAAGAAATCTCAATGAAAAAGAAGAAATATTAACTTTATATTTAATTGGAAACCTTGATGATGATGGATATGTTCGTCGAAAACTTGAGGCAATAGCTAATGATCTGGCATTTTCGCAAAATATTGAAACCGACGAAGATGAGCTTATTGAGGTATTAAAAATTGTTCAGGACCTGGAACCTACCGGTGTTGGTGCAAGAAATCTTCAGGAGTGCTTGTTGCTTCAGATAGAAAATAAAGATCTGGAAATACCGGAAATAAAACTATCCCGTAAAATTTTGAAATATTTTTTCAATGAATTTACCAAAAAACATTACGAAAAAATTATTACACGTCTGGATATCTCGGAAAAAGAATTAAAAGCTTCAATAAACGAAATATTAAAACTTAATCCAAGGCCGGGTAATAGCTTTTCTGATTCTTCAGGGGTTATTCAAACCCTTGTTCCTGATTTTATTCTTGAAAATAACGAGGGGAAATTGCAATTATCCTTAAATTCAAAGAATGCTCCAGAGCTCAGATTAAGCTATACTTATACTGAGATGCTACAATCTTACTCTCATAAAAGCAAAAGTGAAAAAACAAAAAGTGACAAAGAAGCAATTACTTTTATGAAACAAAAACTTGATTCGGCAAAGTGGTTTATCGATGCTATAAAACAGCGCCAAAATACCTTGATGCTAACCATGAATGCTATTATTGAGTATCAGCACAATTATTTTCTTGAGGGTGAGGAATCTTTCCTTAAACCTATGATATTAAAAGATATTGCGGAGAAAACAAACTTAGATATTTCTACTATATCGCGTGTTGCAAACAGCAAATATATTCAAACAGATTTTGGTATTTACTCATTAAAATATTTCTTCTCTGAAGGATTACAAACCACATCAGGAGAGGAAGTATCTACCAGAGAAATTAAATCTATATTAAAGGAATGTGTTGAGAACGAAGAAAAGAAAAAACCTTTAACGGATGATAAACTAACCAATATACTGAAAGAAAAAGGTTATGAAATTGCGAGAAGAACTGTTGCAAAATACCGTGAACAATTAAATATTCCTGTAGCCCGTTTAAGAAAAGAATTATAATATGGGTAAGACTTCTGCTAAAATATTTTCTATATTATTTCATCCTCTTTTACTCCCAAGCATTGGAATTCTTATTCTTTATAATTCGGGTTCAGTTTTAGAATATTTACCATATCAGGCTAAAAAGGTAATTTTACTCGTTGTTGGTGTAAGCACATTTATTTTACCTTTAACATTTGTACCATTTTTTATTTTCCAAAAAATAATTAAGAATGTGCAGATGGAAAACAATAGAGAAAGATTAATTCCTTTTTTCGTAACGTCTGTATTATACTTTTTCTGTTATTACTTACTGGTAAGATTAGGTGCACCTCCTACAATTTCAACCTTCATTCTTGCTGCAGCGACAACTGTAGTAATTCTTTTTCTTTTTTCATTCAAATGGAAAATAAGTGCTCACATGATGGGCTTGGGAGGATTAACAGGAGCCTTGATAGCTGTATCTTTTAGGCTAAGTGTAAATCTTGAATATTTTATTGTGGTTTCTATAATTGTGTCCGGAATTATTGGTTATTCCAGGTTAAAACTCAAAACTCACAAACAATATCAGGTATATGTCGGTTGGTTGACAGGAATATTTGTTTCACTAATGGTTATATTTTTCTTTTAACTTAATGATTCTTTCTTCCAACATATTAGGTTCCTGAATTTGTATATCCGGAAATTCCAAAGCTTTTTTAACTGATTTGTCTAAATTAAATTTCCTTTGAGAGGTTGAATAAAAAAATCCTCGTTCCATTAAATACTTTGCTAAATATTCTTGCTCGGTTTGACCGGGTGTTGGAACCAAAACAGCTTTCTTTTTTAATAAAAACAAATCCATAACCGAGCTATATCCTGAACGACATACTATTATTTTCGACTTTGTAATTAATGGAATTAGCTCCTCTGTATTTATAACATTATAAACAGGAAAATTAAAAATATTATTACACTCTTCGGAAGTTCCTCTTACAATCATAAATTGTAAATCTGATTTTTTAGTTTGTTCATAAATGATTTTTTCGAAAATGTTTCTTTGTGGCTCCGGCCCCGACAAAAGAAAAAGAACATCAATCTTTTCCCCCGCGTATTTCAATTTACTGTTTGTAAATCTTGATAGTGGGCCAATAAAATAACTATTTCTCAGTTTGGTTTTAATGTGCGACAATTCCCCCGCCAGGTTAACTTCTCCTTCAAAATCGGGAATCCAGCACTCATCATATCTTTTTATTATTCCGGTTGATATATATTGATAAATTGGTTCTAAAAATTTTAATAATCCCGGGAACTTAACTTTTAACTGATGAGTCATGAAAATATTGTATGTGTTGCTGCTCCATAATCCAAATCTGTTATCAGAAAATACAATATCAATATTGTGTTCTTTTACTATTTTCTTAAGCTCTATATGTTCTTTTATTGTCCACAATAATATTCTAGGAATAAGCAAAAATATCTTTAAGATTTGCGATCCTGACTTTGAATAACGAACGTTATAACCAGAAAAATTTATGAATCTTAACTCAGGGAATTCTTTATCTAAAAACCGGTAAGTATCCCCACTGGCAGCAATTATCACCTCGAATTTATGCTTAACAAATAATCTGATTACAGAAACATCTCTTGTTGCATGTCCTAAGCCCCAATTTAAAGGACAAATGAGTATTTTTTTTCTAACGCTCATTAAATATCTGTTTGTTCAAATTTAAAAAAGATTCTCTTTACTTAATTTAAAATGAAAGTAAATAAAAAATAAATTGATGCTATTTCCCGCTAAAAATCAATATTCTGCTTATATAATGACAATTATCATTTTATTTAATTATGATCAACATAAATTTGTATATTCTTTAATAAGAAAGTTAATATGGAAAACAAAGTAAATCCCGAACCATATCAGTGGAAAAATGAATATACTGTTAATATTACAATTATTGACGAACAGCATAAAAAATTCTTAGATATAATCAACGAATTAAAGCTTATTATTAATAGTAATTCATGTGAAGAAAAGGTTTCTGAAATATTCTTCCAGCTTGCATATTTAATTGATCATTATTTTATTAAAGAAGAAATTTATTTTAACGATTTAAAATATCCTAACTTCGAGCAACATAAAGCTGCACACAATCAGTTCGTAAAAAGAATTATACAATTTCAGAAAGATGTTGAAAATAACAAGCCAAACTTGTGTTTAGAAATATACCAATATTTGGAAAACTGGTTCGATGAACACATTCTTAAATACGATAAGGATGCTGTTGAATACTTAAGAAAAAGTGGGGTGAATTAAGGAATTGTAAAGAAATCCTAAGCAAGAACTTTTATCTCACTTTTATTGGTAATTTGCATTTTTTCAAAATCAAAATTCGAAATTAAATTTAGCCCGGGAGTTTTCCCTTTTTCAATACTTCCAAATTTTTTGTCGATTTGTAAGGCTTTAGCACCATTCAAAGTTCCCCACCGAAGAAGTTTTTCGAAATCAATTTTATTGTAATTCTTAACAATTGTTTTCATCTCATCCAAAATTGACAATGTTGTATTAGAAGCCAGACTATCGGTACCTAAAGTTACATTATCAGAAATTTGATTGAAAATATCAAAATCAGGTAATTTGTTCTCAATATATAAATTTGATAATGGGCACAAACACCAATACGCATTTTGAACCTTGTCATTTACCAAATCAACATCCTCTTTCTTAGAAAATGTATTATGAACAAAAATGATATTATTGTTCTGTGGCAGCCAATCAATAATCGATTCTATGGAGTTTTTTCCTGTTGGCTTCCATTGATTTAAATCAATCCCTATCTTGCTAAATGTTTCAACTAATCCTCCTGATTTATCCATAAAAAATTGTCTCTCAGAATCACTTTCCTGGTTATGAATTGATATAATTGAATTATTGGTTTCCGCAAATTCTTTTATTCGTTGAAATAATTCCTTTGAAACAGAATATGGTGCATGAGGAACAATTGATACGCTTAAGTTATTATTTAAAAACCCATTAAATAATTCCCTGTTTGCCTCAAAAATTTTATCAAAATTAATACCAAGTCCTACTGCTTCAATAAAAGAATGATAATGTATTTCACTCTTGATTTTGGTTGTAATTGCAAGATCGGTATTTGAAATATCGCCAACAGCAACAATTCCTTTTTGTTTCATTAATCCATCATATAGTTCTATAGCTTTAAAAGAATCTTTGCTATTACCCTGCTTCCTATAATTAACTATTTCCTTTAAAAAATTTGGCAAACCTGCTTTTTGTTTTAGCTCCCCTTTTAGTCCTGATAATTCCAGATGACAATGTGTATTTACAAAACCCGGGGTAATTACGCCATTATAAAACTCCAGATTTCGTGATTCTTTTAACTCTCCTTTAGTATCAATAATAGCTTGGATTTTACCATCATCGCCAATCTCAACAATACCGTTTTTTAAAGGTGGTTTGTTGATTGGATAAATATAGTTGGCAGATAATCTTCGCATTAAATATTTATGGTTACTGGTTTATTAGTTTACTGGTAAACTTGTAAAATGGTAAATAGTCGTAATTATTTAGCGGGTTTAAATATCTGTATATCATTTTATTCCACGCAAAGACCGCAAAACCTTACGCAAAGATTGCTAAGATTAAATAATTTATTATAAGTTCTTTGCGTTTTTTGCGATTCATCTGCGTACTTTGCGAGAAATAATATTGTTTTATTTTTCAATTAGTTATACCTCCTAAATAATTACAAATAGTCAATAAAAAATAATCATTTAAAATTGCCAACTGCTTATTGCCTACTGGTTACTGGTTTATCTTTAAGGCTTTCTTCCTTCAAATTTTTTTCTTCAGCGCTTTCTTGTTTCAATTTTGTTTCCATCTCACTTAAGTTGTTAAGAACTTCTTCATAAATCTTATCATATTCATCTATGTTCTTACTATAGAAATGTACAGATGTATCAAAATCAGCACGAGTATATCCGTAGTTGTTTAAAATAGCATTGTAATAATTTAAAGAATCTTTTTTGGCTAATTTTCTTCGTACTTTATTATTAGTAAGCAAGCCATCCGTTAAATGTATATCTATAATAATATTAACCATATCGTCATGAGAGATCACATAATCAGGGAGTTTGTTTTCATTATTACATGAAAATAAAAAAATAACTAATAATATTACAGCTGTTTTTTTCATTTTTTCTGCTAATTTAATGGTTTTAGATAAAAAAACCGGCAAAAACTTGCCGGCCTTAAATATTACGGACTTCAATTTATTTTATTTTATTAAACCTATAGCCTATCATTACTTCAATTGTTCCATTAGAGTATCTTCGCAGATCCGATACGGTAATGTCATACGCCAGTCCAATATAAATTTTATTTTCATAATTATATCCTGCCATAACTGCTATTGCATCACTTGTAAAATATCCAGAACCTCCAAATCTGTAAGATAAACCACCCCAAACCATCCTTTGATAAGTAACTTTTGCATTTATCTCTGCTTGTATTAAGCCCGGACTGGTATATTTAATTAATGCAGAAGGCGTAATTGCAAAATCTCTGTTTAAAATAAAATTTGCTCCTCCTGATAAATAAACATGTTGTGTTAACCTGCTAAGTCCCTGCATTGAATCGGTCTCCTCGTGTGTGTTGTATTTGTTCCCGAATAATTGATGTGCAGAAATACCTGCATAATAATATGTAGTATATGCATAAAATCCAACACTGGCATCAGGAATTATTCTTGATTCAACTCCACCAGGCATTACCGGATCGTATAGTTCATCATCGAAAGTCATGCTTGTTCCGTCAAGCTTATATTGCATAATACCGATAGACAATCCTCCTGAAATACGCCATTCGTCGTTAATTGCAATATTGTAAGCATAAGAACCTCCTAAAGACATTCTACTTTCAGGGCCTGTTACATCGTTATAAATATAACCACCGTAACCCATGTCTTTTTCTTTAAGAGGGCCATATCCGGCAATACTCATTGTTCTTGGAGCATCAGTAATACCAATCCACTGAATTCTTGTGTTGGCTCTCATCTGAAAATAATTATATGTTCCGGCCACGGCAGGATTAATCAAATAATCGTTAAACATGTATTGCGTATACATAGGTGCCTGTTGCGCATTTATTGGTTTAATAAACGCCAAACTAAGAGCAATAAATATTATAAATTTTAACCTTTTCATACTATCGAATTATAGTTATAGGACCCGTTATTGGCTGGAATCCTTCTTCATTAAGTATTATAACATAATAATATGTTCCGCTTGGAAGATCTTTTCCGTTTTTAGCATTACCATCCCATGATTTAGCTGTGTCGAAGTTATCGTATCCTTTTTGCTCGAACACTTTTACTCCCCAGCGGCTATATACGGTTACAATATTATTTTTGAATTTTCCAATATGCTTAATTTTCCAGTAATCATTTATTCCATCACCATTTGGAGAAAATCCTGAATTTGGTGTAATTACAGGGATAAATTCGAGAAAAATCATGGAAGAATCCACACAATCGTCAGTTGATGTTGCTACAACCTTATACCAGCCGGATTCGTCAGGAGTAACAACAGTTGCCTGAGAATTAGGAGTAGATAAGGTTTCAGAAGGAGTCCATGCGAATGATATATCAGCAGTTGGCAAGACCAAAGCTCCCAGGTTCCCTGAAGTTTTTCCTTTTAGATATAAGGTATCATTATCACTAATACCATCTAATTCAATATCTAATTCAAAATCAGGTAAGAACGTAACATCAATATTCTTAACATCGTTTTTACAATAATCATTTGTTAATCTAATATAGTTATAAACTGCATCGCCTTGTAAATAATCTTCTACACGCATGGGATTTGTATTAATTTCAACAAAACTCACGTCTCTTGCTATCCATTTATCATCTATATTTTCGACAATCTGATAAAAAATTGTATCTGAATAACCGTTATAACCAGCCCAAAATGTTGCCGGCGTATTCCAGCAAACACTGTAATCGTCAAACTCAACATCTAAATTAGTAAT
>DAOWML010000267.1 GCA_030643125.1 Bacteroidales bacterium | reverse complement strand
GCTCGGCTTAAAAAAGTATAAACAAATGTGGAACTAACAGCCAATAGCTAAAAGCAAAAAGCCAAATAGTATGAAGTATAATTTTGATGAAATTATAAACAGAGAAAACACTGCCTCTGTAAAGTATGATTTACGAAAAGAAATATTCGAGAAAGAAGATGTAATCCCAATGTGGGTAGCTGATATGGATTTCAAAACACCTGATTTTATCATTAAAGCAATAAAAGATCGTGCAAATCATGAAGTGTTTGGTTACAGTTTCAGGCCTGAATCGTATTTTCAGTCAATAGTAAACTGGTTAAAACGACGACATAATTGGGAAATATCTAAAGATTGGATTTCATTTAGCCCCGGTATTGTACCTGCAGTAAACATGGCTATTTTAGCATTTACTGAACCAAATGATAAAATTATTATTCAACCACCTGTTTATTTTCCTTTCTTTTCGGCAATAAAAAACAACAATAGAGCAATTATCGAAAATCCGTTAAAATTAAAAAATGGGAGATATTGTTTTGACTTTAATAATCTTGAAAAAAAATTAGCAGATGCCAAAATGTTGATTCTTTCGAATCCTCATAACCCCGGAGGTTCTGTTTGGACTGAAGATGAACTAAAGAGATTAGGAGAGATGTGCCTGGAAAATAATGTGCTAATAATGTCTGATGAAATCCATGCTGATTTGGTGTTTAAAGATTTTAAGTTCATCCCGTTAGCTTCTATATCAAAAAATATAGCAGATAGTACAGTTACTTTTATTGCACCAAGTAAAACGTTCAATATGGCTGCATTATCCACATCTTCTGTTATTGCATCGAATAAAGAATTAAAAGATAAATATGATAAAGTGTTAGATGCAATTCATGTGGGTTTGGGTAATGTGTTTGGCACTGTAGCATCTGAAGCTGCATATAATTATGGTGATGAATGGCTGGATCAGTTAATGGATTATATTTCCGTAAATCTTGATTTTACGCAGGAATTTTTAAATGAAAAGATACCTCAGATAAAAATGATTCGACCTGAAGGTACTTACCTGGTTTGGCTTGACTGTTCTGAACTAAACTTGAATGAAAAGGATTTAAAAGAATTTATGATTAAAGACGCTGGTTTGGGTTTTAACGATGGCCGAATGTTTGGAACGGGAGGTGAAGGTTATATGCGTATGAATATTGCTTGCCCAAAACAAACACTTCTGGATGCCTTGATTAGTCTTGAAAAAGCTGTAAATAAGTTATAAAGCTATTTTTTCTTTTTCCCTTTTTTTGTGTTATTATTCTCTTCATCCTCATCCTCATCTTCATCTTCGTCTAAGGCAGATACAAGTCCACCTGTAAGATTACCATCAAGTTTTTTAATAAATGATTCTTGTTGTTTCTTTAATCTTTCGTATTCTTCTACCTGTTTTTCAAGTTCTGATTCGCGCCTGGCTGATTCCTCCTGTGTAGCCTGAAGTTCCTCCATATTCTGACGCATCTCTTCTTCCTGAGCTCTCATTTCTTCGGCCTGTTGTTTTGTTGTTTCTAACAACTCTGCTGTTCGTATATTAACTTTAACTGAAGATAAAGTAGAGGCTATATTTTCGCCAATCTTTTCAACAAATTCTATTTGATACTTTTCAAACTTCCTAAAAGAAGCCATCTCAATAACACCATAAACATTATCATTTACAACTAAAGGTACTATCACTATACTTTTAGGATTATCATCGCCAAGTCCTGATGAAATTGTGATATAATTATCTGGAATATCGGTTATATAAATAGTTTCACTTTCTTGTACTGCTCTGCCAATTAAGCCAACACCTTTTTCTATTCGCTTTTCAAGAAATTTTTTACGATTAAATGCATATGCTGAGCTCATCTCAATGAATTGGTCATTTTTATCATCATCATTAACAATAAATAATCCACCCTGGTTGGCATCACAATATTTTACCAGATTACTTATTACATCATATGTTAACTTTTCAATATTATCGTTGTTTTGTCTTAAAATATCACTGAATTTTGCAATTCCTTGCGATGCCCAATTTCGTTGATCATCTTCTTTTTTCCTTCGTTCTTCTTCTTCTGTAGCATGTTTAAGATTAGTACGCATTTCGAGTAATGCATTTCCCAAATCATCTTCTTCACTTAAGGGTACAAACGGACTCTCGAAATTTCTCTTACCTATTTCAATTGAAAAATCTGTAGTTTCCTTTAATCCGCGAATCAAAGCATTCAGGGCTTCAGACATTTCTCCAATTTCATCATTACTTTCTTTAATTTGTTTATTAGGCATTATACCGTCACCCATCATGATAAGAATATTTTTAATCTTTTTTATAGGTTTAATTACCATTTGTGCAAGGAATAACGCAATAACAATAGAAATCAGTACTAAAACAACTCCCGATATGAAAATAAAGTTTTCAAGACCAGCAAATGAGTCTTCCATTTGTTGTCTTGCTTCAATAACCTTTGCTTCATGTTGTTCAATTAGGTTACCAAGTCGTTCTATTATAATATCACTGAATACAATAATATCGCCTCCTTCTTCAACTTTTGTATAAACTTCAGTCATAAGTAAGAAAAAATCATCATAACTTTCCATTGTACTTAAGTTGTTCATAATGTCCTGATGCATTGGGAATAAAGTATCGCTAATAGATACATAAATTTGTTCATAAGATTGCTGTTCATCAGGAGTCCAATCATTCGATAATTTTAAAATTCTTTCATGAATATCAGGAAGTTCAATGCGCTGCAAATCACGTAATTTTATTTTGTCTGGTGTATCAGCCTGTATCTCAATATATACCCAGTTTTTAATAAGCATTTTTGATGAAATTATTGTATTAGACAGTTCACGAACAAGGTCAGCAGAAGGAACATAGACTGTTGATATTTTTTCGCTTACTTCAAGACTTTTTTTCAGGGTTCTGTTAATAAGATACATATTAACTAATATCGCGATAGTTACTACTCCAAACCCTAATATTAACTTTTTAGCAATAGTAAATTTAAAATTCATAATCTGGTGTTGAGTTTAAAATTTATTAAGATTCTAAGATAAGAATTAATTTTTAGATAGGTTTAAATATAATTTTTTTTATTGGAAATATTCTAAAATCAATAAAAACTATTTTAATAATTAACGATTGAGTCACATTATCAAATTATTATAATTTGTATTTACTTAAAGATATTTTTAGGATATACAATATTTGCTAAAAATAATCCATGAGCAGGAACAGATACTCCGGCATCAGATCTGTTTTTACCTTCAATAATTTGTATAAAATCTTCCAGTGATATATTATTTTTTCCAATATCGATTAAAGTACCAACAATTGCACGTACCATATTTCGTAAAAAACGGTCGGCGGTAATTGTAAATTTAAGTTTGTAATTATCTCCCGACCAAAACGCTTCTGTTATTTTGCAGTTATTGGTTTTTACATCCGTATGTAATTTGCTAAAACTCGTAAAATCTGTAAATTGAAATAAAAGTTTACAGGCTTCATTTATTCGATTAATATTCAATTTTTGAGGCAGATAATATGATGATTCCAACATAAAAGGATCTTTTTGCTGATGTATATAATAATGGTATGTCCTGCTTGTAGCATCGAAACGAGCATGAGCTTCATTCTTTACATCTAAAATCTGATGTATTGCAATATCTTTTGGTAAAAGTCCATTTATCTTAAAAAGAAACTTTCTATCCGAATGCAAATTAATTTTAACAGAATCGAAATGAGCTACAAAATAAGAAGCATGGACACCGGTATCTGTTCGTCCTGCTCCGGTAAT
>DAOWML010000162.1 GCA_030643125.1 Bacteroidales bacterium | reverse complement strand
AATGTTATCATAATAAAAAGTTAATAAATTTCAGATTTTTCTAATTTATAGTTAATTCAGTAGATTCAGAGTATTTCCGGATTAATTCAGTTTTATTTTTTTCAGTTTCGATTTTATCGAAAACATGAACCACATCAAAATCGTTAGCTTTAATCTGGCAATAGATTTCTTGTCCTTCGTGTAGATATAAATTATTTATTATTCCTTGCGATATTTCCACAAATAATTCAAATCCGCAATCTATTACGCAAAAAATAGCTTCATAATTATGAATAATTTGTTTTACGATTCCCTTTAATTGATTTTGTATCGTTGTCCCTCTTTGTTTTTCAAGGCTTAATGCAACATCAATAGGCCTAAGGCTTAGTTGAATTCTGGTTCCTTCTTTAATATCTATATTTAAAAGCCTGGAATGGTTTGAGACTTTAATCTCAACAATTTGATTTAATAGAAGATTGTAAATATTTTCCGTTTGATTAAAACTTTTAAACGCAACTTCAAAAGTGTTTTGGAATTTTTTAGGTCGAACCAATTCTGGTTTTTCACCATTTTTAATTATGGTGAAAACATCGCCCGAAACTGTTGATTTTCTATTTTCAATAATTACAATTTTGCGTGTTAGCTTCAAAATATCTTCTAAATGATGACTGATTATAAGCATTGGAATTTGAAAATGATTATTTATTCTAAGTAAATACGAAATAATTTGCTTTCTTTTAGAACAATCCACATTCGAGAATGGTTCATCGAGTAAAAGTAATCTGGGTTGGGAGAGAAGCGCTCTTCCAATAGCAACCCTTTGTCGCTCGCCACCTGAAAGCTGTCGTGGTTTTTTGTTGAGTAATGGAACAATATCCATAAGATTTACAACATCTTCGAAAGAAATGTATTGTGTTTTATTTTTAATATAGGGTTTGCTAAACAATAAATTCTTTTTTACAGAAAGATGTGGAAACAGGTAGTTTTCCTGAAAAACATAGCCAATATTTCGATTTTTACCTTGTACTATATAATCTTGTTCTATATCAACTAAAACCTCAGAATCAAGCTTTATTTTGCCTTTTTTTGGTGTATCAACTCCTGATAATAAATTGAATAATGTAGTTTTACCTGCACCACTAGGTCCAAAAATTCCGGTTATAGGACTATCTGTCTGGAAATCATAGTAAAAATGATTATTTTCCAATTTGTGTTCAACCGATTCGAATTTGATAATCATCGTACAAAATATTTTTTCTTTTTATTTAGATATTCCGATGCAATAATGGCCAAAAGTGAAATAATTACAGAAATGATTACAAGCCGGGTTACCTGCATTTCTTTGCCCGGAATTTGCATATTGGAATATACATTTAAGGCAATAGTTTGGGTTTTACCAAAAATATTACCTGCAAAAGATATTGTAGCACCAAATTCTCCCAGGCTACGTGCAAAAGCTAAAACAGCTCCGCTTAAAATTCCAGGGAAAGCCAGTGGCAAATAAACTCTGAAAAACGTACTTGTTTTTGATGCTCCCAACGAACTGGATGCTTTCTCATAATTAGGATCAACCAACTCGAATGCCGATTTTGTATTTCGAACAGCTAGTGGAAGCGAAACCACAACCGAAGCAATAATCAATGCAGCAAAATTGAATGCCAGTTTTATACCCATAGTTTCATAAAGCCAATGGCCAATAATCCCATTTCTGCCTAATATGATTAATAATAAATAACCTGTTACAACAGGCGGAGCAACTAAAGGAATATTTACTAATCCTTCTACCAGAAATTTCCCTGCAAAGTTTTTTCTGGCAAGAATCCATCCTAACCAAACCGCTAATGGCAATGTTACTAAAGTGCTTGTTAGTGCAACTTTTAAGGTCAAAAAAATAACTGATATTTCTTCTGAACTAAACATATTCGACTATGAATTTAACTATTAACTAAACTTTTTCCCAATTTCAAGTTTCAATTACTATAATAAGTTAAAGTTAATATTTTTCAAAAGTGTTAACTACTTTAGTAGGTGTTTTTGAAAAATGCTATAAATTATCAGTAATGAAACCGTATTTATTCAAAACTTCTTTGGCTGTTTCGCTTTTAAAATAATGATATAATTTCTGAGCGTTATAATTTTTCTTTAATAGTGCAATATAAAAAATAATCGGATCATATAATTCTTGTGGAACTTCACAAACAATTTTTACTTTATCTGATTTTATGGCTTCAGAATAATATACAATTCCCCAATCGCATTCACCTAATACAACATAATGTAAAACTGATGTAACATCTTTTGCTAAAATAATATTAGTACGTATTTGATTATACCAGTTCAGAGAATCAAGTGCTTGTTTTGCATATTTACCAACCGGAACATATTTCGGATCGCCGATTGATATTTTATCAGTTATGGCTGATTGAATATCAAACTCTTTGGTAAAATACAGATTGATATGTTTATTTTTTAGACAAATTACAACAAGTTTATTTTTAGCTAATTCCGAAACTGAATTTTTAATTAATAATTGATTATCACATAAAAAATCAATCCATTGTTTGTTTGCTGAAATATAAATATCAGCTTCGGCACCGGCTTTAATTTGCCTTGCCAATGCCCCTGAGGCAGCAAAGTTTTTTTCAGCTTTTATCTTATAAATTGATGTGAAAGAATCGCAAACTTCGTTAGTTGGAAGTATAGAACCTCCAGCTGCAAATAACATAATATTGTTATTATATTTTTCTTGACATGAATATTGAAGTCCTATATTAATAAATAGAAAAAAAAGTAAAAATGATTTTATATAATTTTTAATTTTCAAAGTGTAATAAATGATTTATAATGAGTAAAATTATAAAAAATTATTAAACATCATGATTTGTAACCGACTTTAGATAGTTGTTCTGTGCAGACTTTATTTTACTTAGTAATATTCTGTTTGGGGATATAATTGAAATAAAAAACAAAAAATATTCTGGATTGCAATTACGCTAAGAGAATAAGAATCGATAATAAAAAAAGGCTCTTAAAAAAAGAGCCTTTTACTAACCTGTCTGCCGACAGGCAGGCTTAAACTTTCAACTTTTTTTCAATTGATTCTATCTGACTTTTAAAACGTTTGTCTGTGTCCATTAAATTATTTACTGTTTTACAAGCATGTAGCACAGTAGCATGATCTTTTCCACCTATCATAGCCCCAATAGAAGCTAAGGATGATTTGGTCATAGATTTAGAAAAATACATTGCTATTTGACGTGCCTGAACAATTTCTCGTTTGCGTGTTTTCGATTGTAATAAATCAGGAGTTAAACTAAAATAATCGCAGACAACTTTTTGGATATAATCAATAGAAATTTCTTTCTTTGAATTTTTCACTAATCTGTCGATCATTTGCTTGGCTAATTCCAGAGTAATTTCTTTTCTATTTAAGGTTGATTGAGCCAATAATGATATTAAGGCACCTTCTAATTCTCTAATATTTGTTGTAATGTGTGATGCAATGTATTCAATTACTTCGTCTGGCATATCAATACCGTCATGATAAATTTTCTGACGTAATATCGCATTTCGAGTTTCATAATCAGGAGCTTGTAAATCAGCTGATAAACCCCATTTAAATCTTGAAAGTAAGCGTTGCTCCATTCCTTGCATTTCAACAGGTGCTTTATCAGATGTTAAAATTAATTGCTTTCCCGATTGGTGTAATTGATTAAATATGTGAAAGAATATATCCTGTGTTTTTTCTTTTCCTGCAAATTCATGAACATCATCAATAATTAAAACATCTATCATTTGATAAAAGTGTAAGAAATCGTTTCTGTTATTATTTCTTACTGATTCAACAAATTGAGTTTGGAATTTATTTGCATTAACATAAAGAACTGTTTTCTCCGGAAATTGTTCTTTTACTTTAATTCCAATAGCTTGTGATAAATGAGTCTTACCTAAACCGGAATCACCATATAAAAATAATGGATTAAAAGCAGTTCCTCCAGGGTTATCACCAACAGCATCTCCTGCCGATCTTGCAAGTCTGTTACATTCACCTTCAACAAAATTATTAAAGCTATTATCAGGATTTAATCTGGGATCAACATGTAGCTTTTTTATTCCAGGAATTACAAATGGATTTTTTATTGATTTTTCTTCAGAGCTAATGGGTACAGTAACAGGTTTGTTTTTTAATTCTGTTTTGTAGTTTGTTGGAAATTTTACAGTAAACGGTTTATTATTTGAATACATGCTGTTTTCCATAACAACACTATACTCTAATTTAGCACTGTCGCCTAATTCTTTACGAAGTGTTTTTCTTAGAATATCTATATATTGTTCTTCAAGATATTCATAAAAGAAAGGACTTGGAACTTGGATAGTTAATACATTTCCTTCTAATTTAATTGGAACAATAGGTTCAAACCATGTTCGGAAACTAATTGAAGGTACATTGTCTTTGATAATTTTTAAGCAATTGCTCCAAATTTCGTGATAGTTTTTAGTATCCATTTAACTTATAAACATTTAAAATTTTCCACTACTTTTTTAATTGCCTTAACAAATTTGTTTAAAAAAAAAGGAAAAAAAAAATTAAAATGTGTTGTTTTTTTGAAAAAATATATATGGGTTTTTGTATCAGACTTTTAATTTTAAAAACTTTTTTTATTTTTGTTAAACATCAGGTAATCAGCGCAATGAATTTTTTGCGTGTTAAGGTTTTGTTAATTAAATGTTTAATTAAAATTAACTAAACAAAAGTTTTATCAAAATGATTTTTGAAATGAACACTCGTCAAAAAATAGAAATTTAGATTTAGTCTAAGCAAATAGAAGACTGTTTTGTCTTTTATTTTTTGTCTTTTTTTCCAAACAATGAAAATTGAACATATCTATTCGGATTTTCATTTAAGTCAATAATTAAACTATCCAAATCTGCTGCAAGGTTATTTAGGTTAATATATAAAGAATCATTATTGATTAACATTCCAATTGTACCTTCTCCATTATTTATTTTACTTGCAATCTGACTAAATTCAGCTAAAGTTTTATTGGCATTTAAAATAGTTGCTTTAATATTGGTTTGTTCAATTGAATCGCTGATGTTCGAGAAGTTTGTTAATATATTTGAAATTTGTTCGTTATTGTTTTTTAGATTACTGGAAATGGATTCTGCATTACTTAAGATCTTAGCAAGTTTTGAATTTTCCGTATCAAGTAGTTCATTTAATTCATTTGTGATTTTGTTTATATTATCTAATGAGTTTTTTAAGTTTTCTTTTCTTTGATTATCAAAAATAGCAAGAACAGAGTCTATTGAAACTACCAAATTTTCTATTTTATTTTTTACAGGCAACAATTCATTGCTTAAACTACTTATTATATCTTGCTCTAAAATTCCAATAATAGTATCACCATTTGCATGATATTCTGTTGAATTGGAAAATTCGAGTTTAATTGCTTTACCCGCGATTAATGTTGCAGGAAAGATTATGGCTTTTGAGTTTCTAGGTAAGTCAATATCTTCTTCAACAGAAAATTTAACAACAATTTTATCTTGTTTATATCTAAGCAATTTAATCGATTCAACGACTCCAACCTTATAACCGCTTATAAAAACAGGGCTTGCCTCTTCTAAACCATCAATATTTGAATAAACAGCATAAAAAGAATCGTTTGTTGATAAAATATTTTTGCCTTTTAAAAAATTAAATCCCCAGACAAAAAGTGCAATAATAACAGCGGCAATAATTCCGATTTTAGTTTCCTTATTTAATTTCATCTTTTAATATTTT
>DAOWML010000109.1 GCA_030643125.1 Bacteroidales bacterium | reverse complement strand
CTGTCAGGATCAATAGCTCTTGTTGCTATTATTGCTTTAATTCTGATTCCGTCAGGAGTTTACAGGTATGTTTTTGGTAATGAATTTGGAGATATTCGCATCGCAATAATTACCTTGTCTCCAGGTGTACTCTTTTTTAGTATTTCATTTATAATAAGTTCATATTTTTCGGGAACCGGAAAGCATTATATCAATAGTATAAGTAGTATCGTTGGCTTGATTATTATTGCCGTTTTAGCTTTTGTTCTAATTCCGGATTATGGAATAATAGGTGCAGGTGTTGCAGCGTCTGTTTCTTATTTCTCTACAACATTGGTAAAAATATTCTATTTTATTAAGTTGTCAGAGATAAAAATAATGCAGTTATTGCCTGCTAAGAATGACTGGAGAAACTTATTGCAACTTATAAAATCATTACAGGAAGAATAATTTAAGACTATTCCTTCAAACTCTCAAAATCAATTTCTTCATTTTGATCTTGCTCAAGAATTTTTCCGTTTTCAAATTTCAATGTTCTGGCAGGGAATTTCTTAACCATGTTATAATCATGTGTTGCCATAACAACCGCACGCCCGTTATTACTAATTTCGAGAAATAACTTCATCAGATTTTCTGATGTTTCAGGATCGAGATTCCCGGTTGGTTCATCTGCCAGAATAATTTCCGGATCATTTAGTAATGCACGTGCAATTACAACACGTTGTTGTTCACCTCCCGATAACTGATGAGGCATTTTGTATCCTTTGTAACTTAATTCAACCCTGTCAAGAACCTCAACTATTCTATCATTAATATCGTTTTTGTTTTTCCATCCTGTAGCTTTTAATACAAACAAGAGATTGTCGAAAACAGTTCTATCCGTTAATAATTTAAAATCCTGGAAAACAATACCCAACTTTCTTCTTAACAATGGTGTTTGTTTTGTTTTTAGTTTTGTGAGATCAAAACCGACAATCTTGGCTTCACCTTCCATCAAAGGAATCTCAGCATTAATTGTTTTTATCAGGCTGGTTTTTCCGCTTCCAACTTTACCTATAAAATATACAAATTCACCTTTATTTATTGCCAGGTTAACATCTTTAAGGATCAAATTATCCTTTTGAAAAATATTTGCGTTTTCGAATTCAATTATTGTATCTAAAGCCATATTTAATATTCTGTGTTTATCGTCTTTTATTCAACCGTTTTACAAGCAAATTTATGTTTAGAACTATGAGTAATTGGTTTCAAGTTTCAAGTTTCAAGTTCTGAGAACTAAGTGTAAACTGTTACCTGTGACTTAGGTACTGCTACTACTACTGCTGCTGCATACTTATTAACTGCCAACTGCTTTTAAAGTTCATATAACATTCCAAACGGTGCCGTTTTTATCAATTTTATAATTTCTTGTTTGTATTTTTCAAGCTTATGTTTTTTTATCTGATTTTCCGGATTATTTGTTTTAAAATGCGCAAGTAAAACAAAGCGATCATCTCTGATTTGAACATAATCAGGTATTTTATCTGTCCCTTGTGTTTTTAAAAAATACATGGTATGCTATTTGTTTAATCACAAATGTAGATAAAAAAACTTAGAAATCTAGTTAGGCAAATTCATGGAATAGCAGTAGAATTGCGAATATTTTTCTGGTTAATATGTAAATGGAACAATGGATAAATGGAATAATGATATGGTTTCTTAAATTTAAGGAAATATTTTTTTATCAATTCAAAATTCCATTATTCCAATAATCCTAAATTTAAATTCCATTGTTAATAAGTGGGAAATTAAAACGATAAGCAAATAATATTTTACGTAATTAACAGTTTAATGTTAATATAAAAAGGCTTTAATACACGAACTGTTATGTTTATTCTTTTTAAATTTATGCGAATTTCAAGGACAGAATCTATGATACAAATAAAATATATTAAAATACTTACAATTAGTTTATTACTGACTGTCGGATTTAAAGCGTTTGCTCAAAAGTCTATGATTTATACCGATCCTGATTTGGAATATAAAACAGGACTGGAACTTTTCGAAAAGCAAAAATATGGAGTAGCCCAAAAACACTTTCAGAATGCAATTGAATCTTATGGCGATTTAAATATTGAGTTTAAGGCAAATGCTGAATTCTATACAGCATTATGCGCTATTGAACTATTTAACGAAGATGCTGAATATATGATTTCTAAATTTATTGCAGAGCATCCTGAAAATTCGAAAGTAAACGCTGCTTATTTTCACATGGGGAAATTTCAGTATCGGCAAAAGCAATATCATCAGGCAATAAAGTGGTTTAATGAGCTGAATAAAGACAAACTTAACAAAGAAGAAAAAGAAGAGCTGTATTTTAAACTTGGTTATAGTTATTTTAGGCGAAAGAAATACGATAAAGCAAGTTCAGCTTTTTACGAAATAAAAGATATAAATACAAAATATACTGCACCTGCAAATTATTATTATTCGCATATAGCTTACCATGATAAAAATTATGAAACAGCCATGCAAGGTTTTCAAAAGTTAAGCAAAAATGAAACATTTGCACCTGTTGTTCCTTATTACATTACCCAGATTTATTATTTACAGGGTAAATACGATGAGATTATTGAATATGCACCTCCATTACTGGAAGGGGCCAGTGCTAAACGAACTCCTGAAATTGCTAAAGTTATTGGCGATTCATATTATAAAAAGCAACAATTCACAGATGCTATTGAATATTTACAGAAACATGCCAACGAAGCTAATACAGTTTCTCGAAAAGATTATTACCAATTAGCCTATTGTTATTATAAATTGGAGCAGTACGATAGTGCGGCTGTATCTTTCGAAAAAGTTTTATATGAAAAAGACCAACTGGCACAAAATGCTTATTTTCATATTGCAGACTGCTATATTGAATTAGATCAGAAAAACAAAGCAATGTTAGCATTTGAGTTTGCATCAAAACTTGATTTTGATCCTGAAATAAAGGAGGAAGCACTGTTTAATTATGCATTGTTAACCTATGAATTGTATCATTCTCCATTTAATGAGGCAATTGGTGCTTTTCATAAGTTTATAGAGCTATATCCAAATTCGGATCGTTTAGATGATGCTTACAACTTTCTTGTAATGGCTTATTTATATACCAGTAATTATAAAGAAGCATTGATATCCTTAGAAATGATTTCGGAGAAAGATCATGGAATGAAAGAAGCTTTTCAGAAAGTGGCTTATTATCGTGGTTTGGAGTTATTTAATAATCTTCATTATCAGGAGGCAATTGAAACTTTTGATAAATCAATGCAACATCCGGGATATAACAGGGCTATTGCTGCACAAACCAATTATTGGAAAGCTGAGGCTTATTATCAGTTAGGTGAATATGAAAAAGCGGTAGAATCATATAATAATTTTCTTATAACAAGCGGAGCATTTCAGTTACAAGAGTATAATCTTGCGCATTACAATATGGGATACGCGTATTTTAAGTTGAAAGATTATCCAAATGCAATACAATGGTTTAGAAAATATATTGGAATCACTAAAATCGAGAAGTCAAAAACTGTTGCTGATACTTATAACCGAATTGGCGATAGCTATTTTATCAGTCGAACGTACTGGTTAGCCATTGAGTTTTATGATAAAGCAATTGAAGTTGGGTTGTTAGATAAGGATTATGCATTATTTCAACGTGGATTTTCACTTGGTTTATTAACCCGGCCTGAGAAAAAACTGAATACTTTACAACGTTTATTAGATGAACATCCTGAATCCGTTTATGTTGATGATGCATTATTCGAAATGGCGAAAAGTCATTTAGATCTACAAAATTCCGATAAAGCATCGGAAAAATATCTGCGAATAGTTGAAAATTATCTGTCAAGCAGTTATGTTAAAAAATCTTTGGTACAGCTTGGATTGTTGAATTATAACAGAGATAACAATCAAGAGGCATTAAAATATTATCAAAGAGTTGTCGCAGATTTTCCGGGAACTGCAGAAGCTAAGAATGCACTTACGGGTATAAAAAATATTTATGTTGATATGAACGATGTTGATTCATATTTTGCCTATGTAAACGGTCTTGGGGAATTTGCAGATGTTAGTTTAACTGAACAGGATTCCTTGACTTATATATCTTCTGAAAAATTATACATGGCAGGTGATATTGAAAAGTCAATCCTGCAGTTTAATGATTATCTTACAAAATTCCCTGATGGTTCGTTTGTGTTAAATACTCATTTTTATTTGGCCGATTGTCAGAACCGAAATGAAAATTTTGAGAGAGCTCTAAAATCATACAATTTTGTAATTGATAAACCAAAAAATACTTTTACCGAGCAAGCATTATTGGCAGCAGCAGCAATTAATTTCAGTAATAAAAATTATGAAGACGCACTATCTAACTATCAAAAATTAGATCAAATTGCCGAAGTAAATAATAGCTTAATTGAATCGCGTGTAGGGCAAATGCGATGTAATTACTTGCTGAATAATCATACCCAGGTTATTGAAACTGCTAATAAAGTATTGCACACTGAAAAAATATCAGAAGAATACAAACGTGAAGCGCATTACAAAAAAGGTAAAGCGTTATATTCAAACAAAAACAACGAATTGGCTCTCGATGAGTTCAGGATTATTTCTGAAGAAGTTAACAGTAGCGAAGGAGCCGAATCAAAATATTTAATTTGTGAAATTTATTTTACTGATAATCAACTTGATGTTGCCGAACATGAAATTTTCGATTTCGCTTCTCATAATACTTCTCAGGAATATTGGTTGGCAAAATCTTTTATTTTGCTGGCAGATGTTTACCTGAAAAAGAATGATATGTTTCAAGCAAAACATACGCTAAAAAGTATTATAGACAATTACGATCCGAATGCTGAAGATAAAATAATATCCTTAGCAACAAAGAAGTATAACTCGATAGTAGAAGAAGAAAAATTAGAAATGGACAAAAAAGGAACTGACGAAATAGAATTGAATTTTGAAGGGAATAAAGAAGGACAATACAACGAATTATTTGAAGCAGTACCTGATACAATACAATTTTGAAATAAAGATATTAAGATATGATTCGAAAGATTTTTATATACATTCACATTTTAGGTTTTTTAATTTTCGGATTTAAAAGCCTAAACGCACAGGAAAAATTAGTAAAAGAAGTTAAGGTTGTTAAACCTTATGAACCTTCCATTTCTGATGCTTATAAATTAACACATTTGCCCAGAATTACCGATACGGTAAAAATCATCCCGGAAATAAAATATATTCTTCAAACGAAACCAATGAATGTAGGATATACTATTACTCCGATTAAGCCGGCAAAAATGGTTGGAGAACCCTTGTCAAAATTATATAACAGTTATGTTAAGGTAGGATTAGGAACAAAAATATTGCCTATGCTGGAGGCTTATGTTAATAATAAACGTTCAAAGGATTATTCAATTGGTGCTTATTACAAATTCCTAAACTCCATTGGACAAGCCACTTTCGATAATGATGAAAAAGAGTTTGCAGGATTTTGCGATAACGACTTGCGATTTTTTGGTAAGAAATACATGAAAAGTTCTATTATTCAGGGCGAAATGGGACTGTTAAGTAATACGAGATATTTTTATGGTTATGATACCCGCGTAGATACAATTTTAGAAAAAGACAACATTAAGCAAAACTATTTGACACTTAATGTAAATGCAAACTATAAGAGTAATCATGTTGATTCTACTCATATTAACTATGATTTTGGAGTAAATCTTTATAATACAAAAGATAATTTCGAAAATAATGAATTAGGTTTTCGAATAGCAGGAGATATAAATAAGATTTTTACAAAAGAAATGGTAGGTGTTAATGTTGCAATTGAGCATTACTCAACCAGCGAAAAAATCGATTCTTCAAACAATACAATTATCAGAATAAATCCCTGGTTGGGTAAATTTGGAGATAAATGGCGTATTAAAGCAGGAATTAATATTTTTTCTGATATTCGCGGCGATAACTCAAAAGCGCTTTATTATCCTGTGGCAAGATTGGAATATGATATGGCAAATCATTATCTGATTCCTTATGCCGGGGTCGATGGTAAACTGGAAATAAATAATTTCCGGAAAATGAGTCAGATTAATCCATTTTTGGTACCCGGAACGGGAGTATTAAACACCGACCATAAAATCATTTTGTTTGGAGGTATAAGAGGTAATTTTAACTCAACGACATATTACAACTTTGAGATATCATATTCATTAATTGATGATATGCCATTTTTTATTAATGATTTGGTAAACTCTGATAGTATTGGTAATCAATTTAGTGTTGTTTATGATGACATTACACTCATAAATTATTTTGGTGAAATTTCTGTTTCTCCTTCCGAAGAATTGACGTTTCATGCAAAAGCGAATTACAAAAATTATGAAATGACAAATGAAGCCGAGGCATGGCATAAACCTTCTTTCGACTTAACTTTTACAACAATATATAATATACGTCATAAAATCATTCTAAAAGGCGATATTTTAGCTATTGGGAAACGATATGCTAAGTTGGATGATACAGGAAATATTGCAGAATTAGAGTCGGCAATTGATATTAATTTAGGAGCAGAGTACAGATACTCAAAAGTATTATCAGGATTTATTCAGTTAAATAATTTATTATCTGATGGTTATTACGAGTGGAATTATTATCCGAGCTATGGATTTAACATTTTATTAGGTGTAACATATTCGTTCTAATTTCAAGCCTGCCTGTTCTCCTTCGGCGAATAAACCGGCAGTCAGGTTTCTAATTTCAAGTTTAAGGTAAATACATTTATATTTTCAGGCACTTTAGTTCATTCCTGCCACCGGTAGGCTGGTTAGGCATTTTAAGTATTTGTTAATTGTTGTGAATTTATTGTTAATAAATTGCACTATTTTATTTCGATTTAATCACCTAAAAATCACATATTTTTACTATATTTACACGTTTGAAAAACAGGCTTGACTTCGTTTTGTAATAGCCTGAAAGTGAGATTGATGTAAACTTATTCTTGAGTGTTGAAAAAACGAAAAAAATCCATTTAAAAGGTATTTGAAAATATAATATAAAACTGGGTTATTTTTACTCATAAATGCTTTAGTATTGTCAAATTTTAAATAATGTAATACACAATCACGCTTCAGATGGCATATACTGTGACTACATCGGGTCAAGCAGCCTATTGAAACCTTACTTGGAAGGAAATCAGGTTTTTAATAATGCAGGCAATGGGGTGTACCTGAAGGCAACAGAAGAGGTAACTGTTTTTAACAACGGTTTTTATGACAATGTTTCCTTTGATTTTTATAATGATTCCACATTTAGTGTTAATGCTGGAACAAACTGGTGGGGCATAGAAACAACCAATGAAATAAACAATAGCACGTATCCTGCAAATATTGGTCAGATATACGATTTTTTTGACAATAGCAG
>DAOWML010000148.1 GCA_030643125.1 Bacteroidales bacterium | reverse complement strand
CTGCTATTGTTGAATCCACCTTTTCGTTATATTCTATTTTAAGTTTTTTTGATGATAAAATATGAAGAGAATCAACAATAGGAGGATCATTGTCTACATATATCTCACCAATAATTTCTATATCATCTATCCATAATAATCTGTCTGCACTTGGGGTATAATCATAATAAACTCCAAAATAATCTGTTGTTGTATATGTATTATCATTACCAGTACCAACACTTATAAGATTATTAAAGTCTCCACTCAAATTATACCGGACTTCCCAATCAGCAAATTTAGACCTAACAATTTCAAGTGCAATAGTATCTGACGGATCTGTATCAAGATCCCAGTTAAGTGTAGTAGTTATAACCGCGGCAGCACTCCCAGAAGTTATTTTTAAAAGTTTTAGAATATCATCTGAACCCGTATAATTAACTCCTACTGCATATCCATTTACAGTTCCCCCCGGAAACATTTGATTAGCATCAACATCACTTACAAGAAAAACACTCCAATTATTACCATCAGAAGGATTGTAATCGTATTTAATTCTAAATCTCCAGGCTGTATTTTGTGCTGTTAAATCTAATGAAGAAAGGGAAACAGACACCTGATCGTGATCTGCTATTGTATTATCAAAAATATGATGTAATGAATACAAACCATTCAGGGGTGAAATATCGGAAGCCGCCCAACGACCTGCTGTACTTTCTGTCCAATTTGAAATATCACCATCTTCAAAATCATCGGTAAACTGCGCAAATGTGAACGAAGGAAAAAGCAAAAACAGAATTATTAATCTTTTCAGCATAATTATGTCGATTAAATATTTAATTTTGAAAGATACAAAAAATGATTCTGAGTATTTTTTTTTAATCAGTAAAGAAATTTTAAAATCAATAAAATGAAAATTGCAGTTGTTGGAGCAACCGGATTGGTTGGAAATGTAATATTGAATTCGTTGCTTGAGCGAAACTTCTCTTTCACTACAGTTTATGCCGTTGCATCCGAAAAATCCATTGGCAAAAAAATTGATTTCAACAAGTCTGCTCTTGAAGTTATTGGGATAAAACAAGCTGTTTCGCTAAAACCTGATATTGCTATTTTTTCTGCCGGTGGCTCCATATCACTAAAATGGGCTCCCGAATTTGTTAGTGTCGGAACAATTGTAATTGATAATTCATCGGCGTGGCGAATGCACGAAAATATAAAACTGGTAGTTCCTGAGGTTAATGCATCAGTACTTACAAAAGAAGATAAAATTATTGCCAACCCAAATTGCTCAACCATTCAAATGGTGGTTGCCCTGGCTCCATTACATGAAAAATATAAAATCAAAAGACTTGTTGTTTCCACTTATCAATCGGTAACAGGAACGGGAGTAAAAGCTGTTGAACAATTAAAAAATGAAAGAAACGGAGTCAACGGAGAAATGGCTTATCCTCATCCTATTGATTTAAATTGTATCCCACATGGAGGAACATTCGAAGATACCGGATATACAACAGAAGAAACAAAACTGGTAAATGAAACAAGAAAAATTTTAGGCGACCAAAATATAAATATTACTGCAACTGTTGTTCGTGTTCCTGTTTATGGAGGACATTCCGAAGCCATTAACGTTGAATTTGAAAATGAATTTGACCTAGGTGAATTAAAAAAAATACTGTCAGAAACCCAGGGAATAACAATTCAGGATGATCCTGAAAATAATATTTACCCAATGCCCAGAAATGCAGAGGGCAAAGATGATGTTTTTGTGGGTCGTATTCGCAGAGATTTTTCACAAGCAAATAGCCTGAACATGTGGGTAGTTTCCGATAATTTACGAAAAGGAGCTGCAACAAATGCAATTCAAATAGCAGAATATTTAGTGGAGAATAAATTAGTTTAAAATAAGATAGTATTTAGATTTTAGTATCGAGTATCAAGGAAAATGATTAATATCCCGATACTTGATACTCATATCTATTATCTAAAATCTAATACAAAAAATCATTATACGGATACCGGATTGCATGAATTTCTTTTACTTTATCGTATAACATTTGTTTAAAAATATCGACGTTTTCTTTATGTTTGGCTGAAATAAATATGCAATGTTCATTGTTTTTTGCCATCCATGTTTTCTTCAGTTCTTCGAGAGAAAAATTTGCCTTAGTTTTAGGGGTTAAATCATCTTCATCCTTTTTATCATAAGTATATGCATCGATTTTATTAAAAATAATGTATGATTCTGTATCAACTGCACCTATCTCTTTTAAGGTTTCTTGTACAACCTGAATTTGTTCTTCGAAATTAGGATGTGAAATATCAACTACATGCAATAAAATATCTGATTCGCGAACTTCATCCAAAGTAGATTTAAAGGATTCGACTATACTATGCGGAAGTTTTCGAATAAACCCAACAGTATCGGATAGCAAAAAAGGTAAATTGCCAATTACCACTTTTCTTACTGTTGTGTCCAGGGTAGCGAAAAGCTTATTTTCGGCAAAAATATCTGATTTACTCAACATGTTCATTATGGTCGATTTACCAACATTGGTATATCCAACCAATGCAACCCGAATCATTTTACCCCTGTTTTTACGCTGATTTGCTTTTTGCTTATCAATTTTTTTAAGCTGCTCTTTTAACCTGGCTATTTTATCACGAACAATACGACGGTCAGTTTCAATTTCCGTTTCACCCGGCCCGCGTAAGCCAATACCTCCACGCTGACGTTCAAGGTGAGTCCACATTCCGGCTAATCGTGGTAAAAGGTATTCATATTGTGCAAGTTCAACTTGTGTTTTTGCATGTGCTGTTTGTGCTCTTTTTGCAAATATATCCAGTATTAAATTTGTACGATCTAACAATTTACATTGAAGAACCTTTTCAATATTTCGAAGCTGAGTTGGTGAAAGATCATCATCGAAAATAACCAAATCAATATCATTATCCTTAACGTAATACTCTATTTCAGCTAATTTCCCTTCTCCTATAAATGTTCGCGTATTTGGAATATTTACCTTCTGAGTAAACTTTTTTACAGGAATAGCTCCTGCAGTTTCAGTAAGAAAAGCTAATTCCTCAAGGTATTCTTGTACTTGTTTTGAATCTTGTTCTTGATTTATTACTCCGACCAACACCGCATTCTCAGGCTTTGGAGTTGTATCAATATGTTTGGGCATCCTTTTTATTTTCGATTGATGATTTTAATTGTGGATGCAAAGGTAATAAATTTGTAATTAGCTAATAATGGATTTTATAAAAACAAAAAAACTGGCTCACGATAATTATCGTGATGCCAGTTTTACTAACTCAAATCTTTTATCATTTAAATAAGATCAAAGGCAATTGCAATACTAAATCTTACTTTAACATATCTTCCTTCTTGTATTCCAGGTTCCCACTTTGGAGAACTCTTTATTGCTTCAATTACAGCTTTGTCAATTACCGGATGAACTCCCCTTGTAATAACTATGTCAGATACAGATCCATCTGTATCAATTATAAAAGAAGCTTTTACCTTCCCTGTAACACCACTTTCAATGGCCGAAATTGGGAATTTAAGATTACTTGCAATATAATTTCTAAAATATTTAGCGTCTTTGCCTTTAAAAGTAGGTTTAATCTCTATTTTAATAAAATCCTCTACTACTACTTCGTCGTCTTTCTTAAATTCTATTATTTTGATTTCCTCAAATTCATCAATTTCTGAGATTAAATGAGAAAGATCATCAATAACATCCTCGTTAAAATCATCTACAATTTTTAATTCAAATGATGGAGGCTCTACCTTTTCAATTTCAGCTTCTGGTTTAGTTATAGGCATATCAAGTTCAATGGTTTCAACACCTGGAGTTGTTAACACAATTCGTTTCAACTCAACTTCTGATTTCCATTCAAATGCTACCAGAATTACTGAGAGGGCAAGGATCAATCCAATTTGAAAGAATAAAGTTCTGTAATTCTCCAAATTCGCTTTTTTCGATTTTTTTGTTTTCATGGCATTGGGGTTTTAAGGTTTAACTCGTTTTATGCAATAAGTGTTTATTACATTTTTTTGACTGATAATAAGCATTATTGTAATACTTTGCATCAGGAACTCATTGAACCCGAAAAGTGCATTTAGACTCCTGAAAAATATATGATTAGCTTTCAGTTAAGACCTTTACTTCTATTTTAATGCATAATTAGGGTTTAACATTTTCTCCCCACAAATTCTCGCTAAAAGGCCGGCTTTTAATATAGTTTACGAAACCAAGCCTGAGTAGTTTCCCGATAGCTATCGGGATTAACTTTTTTTAACGAAAATCAATTTCTCTTTACAAATTACTAACGAGTATATTGTATTAATAATCTTTTAGAGTGATTTATTTAACAAATTTTAACTTTAGTCATAAACAAAAACATCCGAAGTTTTAAAAATTTCGGATGTTTTATATTTTATCGTATAACTTTATTACTATTTAAATGCCGATCTTATTTTTTCAGCAATTGCCTCAAATTCTTCTTGAGTTAATTTTAATTTTGGGTTAGAAAAACAAGCATCAGCTTCGCTATTTAAAGGAATTAAATGAATATGAGCATGAGGAACTTCAAGCCCTAAGACAACAACTCCAACACGTTTACATTCAATTGATTTATCAATAGCTTTTGCCACTCGTTTAGAAAAGGCTGTTAAACCTTCTAATGTTTGGTCATCTAAATCGAACAAATAATCGACTTCTTTTTTCGGAATAACCAGCGTATGTCCTTTTGCTAAAGGAAAGATATCTAAAAAAGCGTAATAGTCCTCGTCCTCAGCAATTTTATACGAAGGAATTTCTCCATTAACAATTTTTGTAAATATTGAAGCCATGATTAATGTAATTTATAATGAAATCTCAATAATTTCAAACTCCATTTTTCCTGAAGGCACATCCACTTCGGCTACATCGCCAACTTTCTTGCCTAACAATCCTTTCGCAATAGGAGTGTTTATCGACATTCTTCCTTCTTTCAAATTTGCCTCACTATCTGAAACAATGGTATACTCCATTATAGCACCATTCTTTTTATTTTTGATTTTAACCTTATTTAAAATCTGAACCGTTGATGTATCTAGTTTAGATTGATCTAAAATTCTTAAATTTGCTATTGCGTCTTTTAATTTACTAATCTTCATCTCCAACATTCCCTGTGCTTCTTTTGCAGCATCGTATTCAGCATTTTCAGATAAGTCACCCTTATCTCGTGCCTCTGCAATTTGCTGGGAGATACTTGGTCTTTCAACAGTCTCTAATTGTTCTAATTCCTTCTTTAGCTTTTCTAACCCTTCTTCTGTAACGTAAGAAACTTTTGCCATTGTATTAACTTTTTAAATTTTATGCTTTAAGCATCTATCAATAAATAAAGAAGAATTCCAAACTTGTTCGGAACTCTTCTTGTGTTTGCAAATTTAAATAAAAAAATTACAAACACATAATATATATCTTTTATTCTTTTCTAACTGGTTGTTTACTAAGGAATAAGTCCTAAAATTCTTTTCGATTAATAATTTCAGAATAAATTACTGCATCACGCAGATTAAAATCTTCAATTATTGAATATTCCTCTTCTTTTGTAATATCAGTATCTTTAATTGAATCTGAAAATACCTCACTTGTATCCTCATATTCAATACTATAAGGCATATCTTTTTTATCATCCAGCATTTCAGGCGGAACCGAATCTAATATTCCCTCTTTTTCATATACATCAGGTTTTTCTTCTAATTCAGCTTCTGTTTCATATTCATACTTATCAAAATTCTGATTTTGTATTCCTAACTCTTCATTTAACAGTTGTGCAATATTTGATAACAATGGTCTTTCCTCTACCTCACCAGGATTTTCATTGTCTACAGGCGAAACCGTGCGAACATCTTTCTTTTTTTTCTTCCCAAATACAGAAATTGCGAAAGCTACAATAGCTATAACTATGTATATTAAACTATCAAAAATATCATCCATACTTATCTATTTTAATATTATTTTATTTATCTACTTTTTCTTGGCTTTTTCTTTTTTCTTCTGCAATTTATCCTTTTGTCTCTTTTTCTGCTTTTCTCTTTTTACTTTCTCTCGAATCTTCTTAGCTTTTTCTTTTGCAATTATATTCTGTTGCTTCTTTTT
>DAOWML010000037.1 GCA_030643125.1 Bacteroidales bacterium | reverse complement strand
CATAATAACATTATTGCCTTACCTCCTCAGTCTGGTGATGAATTAAGAAGAATTTTAAGTAATTGCATGTTTTATATGCAACTATCACTTTCAGAGGGTTTTCCAAATTCATTATGTGAAGCTATGCTATGTGAATGTATTCCTATTGGTTCTAACGTTGCTTCTATTCCGCATATAATTGGCGATACCGGATATATATTAAAAAGAAGAGATAAAAACCAGCTTTTACAATTAATAAATAATGCTCTTGAAAGAAATGAAATATTATTGGGAAAAGAATCAAGAAAGAGGATTATTAAAAACTTTTCAATAGATAGAAGAAAAAACGGAATGACAAAATATATTAATGATATATTCAGGGCAAAAGCATGAAGTATTCTCACCTTTCTTATTTAGTTATTAGCTTGAAATTATTATTGTTATAGTTAATCTCAGAATTAATGTTTTAATAGTAATTCTAATAATCGAGTGGTTAAATTTCTTCTGCTGTATTTTTCAATCTCATTATTATTAAACTCGTGACCTTTATTATCTTCCCAATGTTTAATCAGACTTTCTAAGTATTCGGAAAGCTCAGTTTTATTTGAATAATCAAACATTCCACCCGATTTACAGTCTTTAATTATTTCAGATGCATCACCATCAGTTGGGCCGATCCCAACTATTGGAATTCCCGAAGCCAAATATTCGAAAAGTTTGCCCGTCAAAATTCCTTTATTCCCGTTAAAATCAGGGATTACTAATAACAATGCTGATGAACTATATAAATATTTGATAGATTCTTGATGCGGAATATAATTTACTATCTCAACATTCTCCAATAAACCCACATTTTTAAATTCATTCAGTTTAGATTCTGCAACATTGCCAATAAATCGAATAATAAAGTCTACCCCTTTTGATTTTATCGCCTCACAGACTTCGAGAAATGCTGCAATATTATATTGGTCAGAAAGTGTTCCTGTGTATGTTATAGTAAATTTTTCCGGTCGAACATATTTATGTTCTTCAAAATCTTCTTCATCATATCCATTAGTAATTATGACAAACTTCTCCTGATTTATTTTACTGTAAAAATTTTCTTTTAACGATTTTCCAACAACAATTACTTTGTCAGCTTTTTCCAAAACCTCCCTTTCTTTATTTTTATCAATTCTTTTTACAAGTCTGGTATGTAATAAATCTTTATAATAATAAATATCGGTCCAGGGATCACGAAAATCTGCAATCCAGCTAATATTTAATTTCTTCTTTAATTTTAATCCTATTAACTGTGTTGAGTGTGGTGGACTCGTTGTAATTACTGTATCTATTTTATATTTTAAAATAATTTCTTTCGCTTTTTTGTAAGCATGTTTGTTCCATCCTACCCGAGCATCAGGAATAAAGAAATTACCACGAATAAAACGCAAAACTATTTGAAGGATACTCTTTTTGTTTACATTGGTAAATCCACCATAGGCAATGTTTTTCTTACCAAGTATTTTCGATAATAAACTTAAAGGTTCAAAAGATTTTGTTTTAAAAACTTTCAAATCCGGACTGATATCTTTTTCTAAACTCTTATCAATTTGAAGATAGGAAGCATTTTCTGGATCAACAGTTAATATGATTGGTTCAATATTAAATTCAGGAAGGTATTTGGCAAATTTCAGCCAACGTTGAACACCAGCTCCTCCACTTGGAGGCCAGTAATATGTGATTATTAGAACTCTTTTGTTAATTTTCTTCTCCAAATTTTGAGTTTATCTCTTTGTTAAAAATTAAATGTTGTAAAGGTTATAAATGTTTACTTCATAGATTTTATAAGCGAATTTAATAAAAAACTTATTTCTCCTGCCTTTTCTTCTAATTCTTTGTACTTTACTTTACTGTATATATCCTAAATATTTAGCCAACAATATAAAATAACGAACTTATTCTAGAAAACCTCTTGAAAACATTATAAATCTTACAAACTCTTTTTGTGATTGCCTCGAATGCCCTTCAACAATATTTGCCGGAACAGAAGAAGCTGCTCTTTTTAATTGATCTGTCAAATGAAATCTTTCACTTTGCGGAAATGTTGCAATTAATTTATAAATAGTTAATACAAAATCATGACTACGTTTCCATACCAGCAAATCTTTTCAATGACTTGACATTATTTAACTTTTAAAACATTTATACCTTTTACGTACCTTTAACAGTCTTAAAAAATCTTTTTCAATAATTTCTTCATACTCACTTTATCATCAACTATTTTAGCAAGCTCTGAGATTTGCACTCGTTCCTGCTCCATAGTATCGCGATTACGAATAGTAACCTTATTATCTTCTAATGTTTTATGATCAATGGTAATACAACATGGTGTTCCAATAGCATCTTGTCGTCGATAACGACGGCCGATTGAATCTTTCTCGTCGTATTGACAAATAAAATCGAATTTTAACTCATCCATTATTTCACGAGCTTTTTCGGGTAAACCGTCTTTTTTAACTAATGGTAAAACAGCTAACTTTATTGGAGCCAATGCAGGAGGAATTTGTAAAACCACTCTCGTGTCTGTTTCTCCATTATCTTTCCCGCCTGCCAAACGGGCAGGTTTAACTTCTTCTTCTTTTAAGCAAGCCGAAAGGATAGATAAGAATGTTCTGTCTAACCCGATTGAGGTTTCAACTACATAAGGAACAAAACTCTCTCCCGATTCATGATCGAAATACTGTAATTTTTTACCGGAAAATTTCTGATGTTGAGACAAATCAAAATCTGTTCTTGAATGAATACCTTCCAATTCCTTAAATCCAAACGGGAATTCAAATTCTATATCGTAAGCAGCATTCGCATAATGAGCCAGTTTATCGTGCTTATGAAAACGGTATTTTTCTTCCGGCAATCCCATTGCTTTATGCCATTTAATTCGCATTTCCTTCCAATATTCGAACCATTCCTTTTCCGTTCCGGGCTTAACAAAAAACTGCATTTCCATCTGTTCAAATTCACGCATACGGAAAATAAACTGACGTGCAACAATCTCATTTCGGAAAGCTTTACCAATTTGCGCTATACCAAAGGGAAGTTTCATTCTTCCGGTTTTTTGGACATTTAAATAATTTACAAAAATACCTTGTGCTGTTTCGGGTCGTAAATAAATTTTACTAGCACCATCGGCCGTTGAACCCAACTGCGTTTCGAACATTAAGTTAAACTGTCGAACATCAGTCCAGTTTTTTGAACCCGAAACAGGATCGGCAATTTCGCAATCAATAATTATCTGCTTTATTTCGTTTAAATCATCTGCTTCTAATGCTTTAACTAACCGACTTTGAATCTCGTCAATTTTTACTTTGTTTCTTAATACATTAGGATTTGTTTCTAAAAATTGTTTTTCTTCGAAATCATCACCAAACTTTTTACGCCCCTTTTTTATTTCCTTTTCAATTTTTGATTGATACTTTTGAATGTGATCTTCTATTAATTCATCAGCTCGATATCTTTTTTTAGAATCTTTATTATCAATCAACGGATCGTTAAATGCACTTGTATGACCTGATGCATTCCATATTTCAGGATGCATAAAAATCGCAGTATCAATACCCACAATGTTTTCGTTCATTTTTACCATTGCATCCCACCAGTACTTTTTAATGTTGTTTTTTAATTCAACACCATACTGTCCATAATCGTAAACCGCACTTAATCCATCATAAATTTCACTCGATTGAAAAATATATCCATACTCTTTTGCGTGTGCAATAAGCTTCTTAAATTGATCGTCTTGAGCCATATCCAGTTGTTTTTATCCTCTTTTTTATTAATCAGACAAAAATAATCGAAATAGTTTTATAATCATAACAATATTGGCATATACCTTTAAGACTCTATATTGATTTAAGTAGTGTCTGTCCATTAAGTCAAAGATTTTCATAAATGAAGCACCAAATAGCAAATTTCAAAAAACAAATAAATATCAAGTTCCAAATGTTAAATTACCGAAACAATTTAGATAATTGAGTTTTTGAGCTTTGTGATTTATTTGTAATTTGATGCTTGATGTTTGTGATTTGAAAATTGCATTTTGGTATTTAGTTGCAATGTTACTCACTCCATAATTAGTATAGAACCACTTATAAAACCAATAATATTTATATTTTTTCAATAACAATTTCTACCTTTGTTCTTTATCATGAATTAAGCATTTTTAAATCTCTTATGTTATGATCAAAGAAACCGATTTTCTGGTTATTGGATCTGGAATTGCAGGATTAAGTTTTGCACTGAAAGTTGCAGAACATGGTAAAGTAATCCTAATTAGTAAAACCATTCTCGAAGAATCAAATACAAAATATGCTCAAGGTGGAATAGCAGCTGTAACTTATGAACCTGATAATTTCAAAAAACATATTGAAGATACTTTAATTGCCGGTGATGGATTATGTAAGCGGGAAATTGTTGAAATGGTTGTTAATGAGGCTCCGGCCCAAATTAAACAATTAATAAAATGGGGTGTGAACTTTGACCAAAACGAAAAAGGCAAATACGATTTAGGAAGAGAAGGCGGTCATTCTGAATATCGTGTTTTACATCACAAAGACAATACGGGCGAAGTAATTCAGAATTCACTGGTTAGAAAAGTACATGAGCATAAAAATATTGAAATATTTGAAAATCATTTTGCGGTTAATTTAATTACACAACACCATTTAGGTAAATTAGTAAAACGCAGTCATAAGAATACTGAATGCTACGGAGCTTATGTTTTGGATTTAAATACAGATCAGGTAAATACTTATCTTTCAAAAGTAACATTAATTGCAACCGGCGGAACAGGCAATTTATACGACACAACCACAAATCCTAAAATAGCTACCGGCGATGGAATTGCCATGGTTTATCGCGCCAAAGGTATAATTGAAAACATGGAGTTTATGCAGTTTCATCCTACATCACTGTACAATCCCGGAGAAAAACCTTCATTTTTAATTACTGAAGCATTGCGTGGATTTGGGGCAATACTAAAAACTACTGATGGGGAAAAATTCATGAACAAATATGATAAACGCGGAAGCCTTGCTCCTCGTGACATTGTTGCTCGTGCCATCGATTATGAAATGAAAATGTCCGGTGATGATCATGTTCATTTAGATTGCACCCATCTTGATCCTGAAAAATTAAAAGATCATTTTCCTAACATTTACAAAAAGTGTTTATTGCTAAATATTGATATTACAAAAGATCCAATCCCGGTTATCCCTGCAGCACATTATATGTGTGGAGGAATTAAAGTTGATAAAAATGGATGTAGTACAATTAATCGTCTTTATGCAGCCGGTGAAGTTTCTTCCACAGGATTGCACGGAGCAAACAGATTAGCCTCAAATTCATTATCAGAAGCTGTTGTTTATGCAGATAGAGCTGCTAAAGATGCAATTACAAAGATTAATAATGTTGAATTAAAAAAAGAAATTCCTGAGTGGAATGCTCATGGTACCACTTATCCTGAAGAAATGATTATGATCACTCAGAATTACAAGGAAGTTCAGCAAATCATGAGCAACTATGTTGGAATTGTTAGATCAAACCTTAGACTTGACAGAGCTCTGCGTAGATTAGAAATTATATACAAAGAAACTGAAAGACTTTATGAAAAATCAATCCTTTCGCAAAAACTTTGTGAACTAAGAAACCTAATTAACGTAGGTTACCTGATATTAAAAATGGCACAAGGCCTGCATGAAAGTAGAGGATTGCATTATACAATTGATTATCCGAAAAAAGGGACAATTAGCGAGTTTTAAACTTTTAAACCAACAATTAAAATATCATCAACTTGATCAAAATTCCCCTTCCATTTTTTTAATGTATTATCAAGAATATCGAATTGTTGTTTCATTGCTTTATCAGAATTTGCCAGTAATAATTCTTTAAATGGTTTATATTTAAATTTTTTGCCCTTTTCTCCTCCAAACTGATCTGCAAAGCCATCCGAAAACATATATAAACAGTCACCTTTCAATAGTTTAATTTCGTGCATACGGAATTTATTCATTCGATCATGGAAGGCTATGGGCATTTTATCTCCTTTTATTTCATATAAATTAACTTCTGAATTTTCAAAAATTATAGCTTCTTTAACAGGTTCCTTTTCTTTATCTCGGATTAAATATAAAGGATTATTAGCTCCAGAAAATTGTAAATCTAAATTCTCAAGGTCAATTGAACAAAGAGCTATATCCATTCCATCACGTTGCTCTCCATATTCTCCTTTTTGCTGTAAGGCTTGAATAACTTCTTTTCTTAGTCGTCGAAGTATAACTCCGGAATGAGTTATGTATTCTTTGTTTACAATATCATTTAAAAAAGAAATGCCTAACATGCTCATAAAAGCGCCCGGCACTCCATGTCCTGTGCAATCAGCAGCTGCAACAATAATTCTTCCTTCTACTTTAGTAAGCCAGTAGAAATCGCCGCTAACTATATTTTTGGGCTTAAAGAATATAAAATGTTCTGGTAGTAATTGCTCTCTAATATCTACCTGTGGCAAAATGGCATTTTGGATATATTTCGCGTAATGGATACTATCAGTAAGTTCTTCGTTTACTTCTTCTATTTTTACTTTTTGTTCCATTACCAAATCACGTTGTGCCTCAATTTCGTCACGCTGTGCTGTAATTTCTTCATTTGCTTGTTGTATTTCTTCATTTATATTTAATATCTCGTCTTTCTGATTAGCTAATTTTTTATTTGCTTTTTGTTTTATAATGAATGCTCTGGTTGAAAAAATAAGCAAAACAAAAACAAATCCAATTCCAACAAAAGCAAATACCAATAATGTAGTTCTCTGATCTAGTTCAGATTTTGATTTAGCCAATTCTAATTCCTTTAATTTTTCTTGTTGCTTAATTTGAAGAATCTCATTTTGCTTGACTTCTATAGCTCTCTCTGATTCTTTTTTCGCATATTCTTGCAATAAAAGAGACTCCTCCGATAAATCAAACTGATTAATTAATGCATTCAGAGTATTACTTTCCGTAAGAAGTAATAAGTTTTCAAGTCTTGACAAGTTTGAATAAACTCCAATTACAGGCGTGTATTTAAACATATATGATTCCCAACTCATCATATATCCATATTCGTTTTTAATATCTTTTGTATCTAAACCAAAACCGATTAGGCTCGATTGAATATTTTGCTTGTTAACTATAATATTTATTTTATTTAAATAGTTATATACTGTTTCTTTTAAAAGCTGTCCATTCTTATTTGTAATAAAAAACGACTTCCCAATATCCATCTTTGCTTTTTTATCACTTATGTAATAGGGATCTTTTTGAATTCTCTCGTAAGTACGTCCGCTAAAGAAAAGAGTGAATTCATTTCTTAAAGAATCAATAATCGCATATGATTTATTACTCTCTTTTTCTAATAGTTTAATGGTTTCAACAAGCTGTTTGTTTTCTAAACTACTTTCCTGACAAACACTTTTATATATCAAACTATTGGCTGCTTGCATTCCTGAATTTAATTTCTCATAATGATTATTTATTGCGGAATATCCATCTACTACACTCGGAGATACCATTATCCGATTGATAAAAATAAAAATCAGGTATGCTAAAACAGTAATAATAAGATCATTAATATTGAATGGTATAGCGCCTATCCCAGCTCTTCTTAAAATAAAGTAAAAAATTATAAGTAATGTCATTAAAGAAGGACCTATTTTAATTAGAATTCCCGCACCAGGGTAATGCATTATTTTAAAACAAAATCCGGTTATAATAGTAAATAAGGTTAGAAATTTAATTATTGTGTAAAGTCTTTCAAGAAAAGATTTTGATTTTCTAATACCTAAAATCAAGTGAATCGGTAAATAGACAAAATTGAAAAAGAATACCGAAATAAGAAAAAAATCGAGGATAAAGGCCAATGTTGAAATTTGAAGATTACTCCAAATGTTAAAGCAATAATAGCAATTATTCCGAATCTTCGTTCTGTTTTTTCCATTTTGCCTAATTTGTTAATAATCACACAAATTACAAAATAAAATCCATTTATTAAATTAATTTTGGTAATTCCATTTTTCTTTGTATTGCTTTATTTAATATTTATAAATCACTATTAATCGCTTAAAAAATTAGTATTTTAGCTTCCTGTATGCAAAAAATTAGAAAAATATTAAGTCCTATATTATTCCCCTTAAGTTTACTTTACGGATTAATTGTATTTATCCGAAATCGTTTGTATGATTATAAAATTTTTAAATCAACCCAATTTAATATTCCATTAATTTCGATAGGAAATATTACAGTTGGAGGAACAGGGAAAACACCACATATTGAATATTTAGTAGATTTATTAAAATCTGATTTTAAAGTTGCAACATTAAGTCGCGGGTATAAAAGAAAAACAAAAGGTTTTATTCTTTCTACACAGGAATCGACCGATAGAGAAATTGGAGATGAACCAAGACAAATAAAACAGAAATTCCCTGAAATTGATGTTGCTGTTGATGCTAATCGAACAAACGGAATAAATCAATTAGCTACACTAAATAAAGATTTAGATGTTATTTTATTAGACGATGCTTACCAGCACAGAAAAGTAAGTGCAAATTTATCTATTTTATTAATTGATTATTCACGACCAATTGATAAAGATTTTATTCTCCCTTTTGGCGATTTACGTGAACAATCTTTCGAGAAAAAAAGAGCAAATATTATTATCATAACAAAATCCCCTAAGAATTTAAAACCAATTGATCGAAGAATTATTTTTAACGAATTAAAACCTTATCCTTTTCAGCATCTATTCTTTACGACTTTTGATTATGGCAATCTAAAATCAGTTTATAATTTCTTAAATTCTTCAATAAATAATGGAAATTTTAAAGGTTTTGACATTTTATTAGTGACAGGAATAGCAAATCCGAAACCACTAAAAGAACATATTGCAGAAAATATTTCCAAAAATATTCAAATTTTAGAATATTCAGATCATTATGATTTTAAAGAGTCTGATATTAAGGAGATTGAACAAAAATTCAACTCTATTGTTTCTGATAAAAAAATCATTATTACGACTGAAAAAGATGCAATGCGTTTACAAAAATTTAGTAATATTGCTAACAATCTGAAAGGTTCGTTTTTCTATATTCCGATTCGGGTAAAATTTTTAAACAACCGAACGGATAATTTTAATCAGCAAATCATTGACTATGTTAGAAAGAATAAAAAGCACAGTTTCCTTTATCCAGAATAAAACAAAGTTTTACCCTGAAGTTGGAATTATTTTAGGAACAGGTTTAGGAGGATTGGTAAAGGATATCAAGATAGAACATTCTCTCGATTATGACAGCATTCCTGAATTCCCTGTTTCTACAGTTGACGGGCATCACGGGAGATTAATCTTTGGAGAATTAGGAGGGAAGAAAATCGTGGCTATGCAAGGCCGATTCCATTATTATGAAGGGTATCCAATGGAAATGGTAACTTTCCCGGTTCGTGTTATGAAATATTTGGGTATTAAAACCCTTCTTGTATCTAATGCCAGTGGTGGTGTAAATCCTGATTATGAAATTGGTGATTTAATGATTCAGAATGATCATATTAACTTAATACCAAATCCTTTAATAGGAAAACACACACCTGAGTTTGGAGTTCGTTTCCCCGATATGAGTGAACCTTATGATTATACTTTAATTAATAAAGCAAAAGAAATAGCTAAAAAACAAAACATTAAAGTACAAGTTGGATGTTATGTTGCCACAACAGGCCCTACTTTTGAGACTCCTAAGGAATATCAATATTTTAGAATAATCGGAGGCGATACGGTTGGAATGTCAACAGTTCCTGAAGTTGTTGTTGCAAGACAAATGGGTATCCCGTGTTTTGCAATTTCAATTATTACAGATTTAGGTGTCCCGGGAAAAATAGTTGAAGTAACACACGAGGAAGTTCAAAAGGTTGCAGCAAAAGCCGAAACCAAAATGACACTCATAATGAAAGAATTAATATCACTATTATAACACAAGGTCGGGTTAACCCGACCTTTTTTACTTTATGGAAAAACAGAATAAATTTCAAATAAAAAATATCATATTTGTTTCTATCGCACACTTTGTGCATGATACTTATTCTGCATTTTTAGCTCCTATTGTTCCTTTATTAAAAGCAAAACTTGGAATTAATAATACCCTGGTGAGTTTAATGTTTGTTGCCCAACAAATACCATCTTTACTGAATCCATTCATAGGAATAATAGCCGACAACTTAAAAATTAGATATTTAGTTATTCTTGCTCCTGCAGTTACAACCATTTGTATGAGTTTGCTGGGAGTTGCTCCATTATATATCATAATTATTATACTGCTTTTCGTGATGGGAATAAGTAGTGCTATGTTTCATGTTCCTACTCCTGTTTTAATTAAAAAGATTTCGGGCGACAGAATAGGAAAAGGAATGAGTTTCTACATGTTGGGTGGCGAAGCTGCACGAACCGTTGGACCTTTAATTATTGTTGCTGCTGTCGATGTATGGGGTTTAGAGGGGACTTTTAGACTAATTCCGTTTGGATTATTGGCATCTTTAATTCTATATTTTCGATTACGAAAAATTAATATTTCAGAAGATATTAAAGGAAACAGATCAATAAAGGGAATAAAGGGAATAAAAGAAACATTCAAAGAACATCTTCCCTTTTTTATTCTTATTGCCGGAATTATGTTTTTCCGGGGATTTATGAAAACTTCTCTTTCCAGCTTCCTTCCTACATATTTAGGCGAAAAAGGTGGGTCTTTGTGGCTTGGTGGTGTTTCCCTTTCAGTTTTTGAATTTGCCGGAGCAATTGGTGCTTACTTATCGGGAACTTTCTCTGATAAAATTGGCAGATTAAGAATGCTTACCATAATTATTCTGGTATCTCCGGTTCTTATGTTTTTATTTACCTTGACAGAGGGAGCAATGATGTTTCCTGTGTTGTTATTATTGGGATTCTTTCTTATTTCTTCAACACCGGTACTCCTTGCACTAATAATGGATATTGATTCCGAACATCAGGCATTTTTAAGCGGCGTATTTATGTTTATTTCTTTTATTTCTACATCGATTACAGCACTTTTTGTAGGAATTCTGAGTGATTTTATAGGACTAGTTGATACTTATAAAGTGGCTTCGTTACTTGCCTTTTTGGCTATTCCATTTGTTTTGATTTTAAAACGAAAATTTGATAAAACATGAAAAATAAATTATTGACTTTGGTATTAATGCTGATTAGCCTGTATTCATTTTCACAGGTTCTTCATCATACTGTAAATGTAAAACTCAACATTACTAATGGAGAGTTAAATGCAACTGACACTCTGATAATAATGAAAAATAATCTTGATAATAAAGATTATATTCAGTTTCGATTAAATAGCAATTTGACAGTTAAATCACTAGATAATAATTTTTTAATTGAAAAAATTGATAATCCTGATGAGAAAACTTCTGTTCCGGTAAATAGCTATAAAATTTCTATTGAAGGAAAAAGTAACAAGCTGATTATTCCTTTACAATATAAAGGCATTATCAATGATCAGATTACTGAAGGAGCAGCAGAATATGCAAGAGGGTTTAGTGAAACCAGCGGAATTATTTTTGAAGATGGCGTATTTATGGCAGGCTCTACTTATTGGTTGCCGGAATTT